>CAMJOZ010000100.1 GCA_946407635.1 uncultured Caryophanales bacterium | reverse complement strand
TCTTCAGGCATTGTTTGATGGAATACTGTATCAAATACAACAACCTCAGGAACATTTGGTAAAGCCTTTTGGAAAGCTTTAATACCAATAATGTGAGCTGGGTTATGAAGTGGGGCTAAATCAGCAAGTTCAGCTATTTTAGCAATTACAGTATCATCAACTAAAGATGAATCCTTGAAATATTCTCCACCTTGTACAACTCTATGACCTACACCTGAAATTTCATCAAGTGATTTAACGATTCCTTTTTCAACTAAAGTCTTAAGTAATAATTCAACACCTTCAGCGTGTGTTGGTAAAACTGGATGAGTTTCTTCCTTCTTACCATTATATTTTAATGTAAAAATACCTTCTGCAAGTCCGATACGCTCCATAACTCCTGATGCGATAACTACTTCTTTAGGCATCTCAAGTAATTGGAACTTGATTGATGAACTACCAGCATTTACTGCCATAATTTTTGCCATAATTAATTCTCCTCATTTTCTATAACTATTTTATTATTTTCAAACCACATTTCAATTTCTCTTAAGGATTCATTGAATTCCTTAACATCAGTGAAACTTGGTAGTTTGACCATGAAACTTTTCTTGTTGATAGTATCTTTTAATAATACTATAACAATCTTTGGCTTAGAAGCCTTAAACATATTATCAGGAAGCTCACAGATTCCGATAATACTCATATCCTTTAGAAGCTCTTTTTTAAATTCTTGATCCTTATCATAATTAAAAAAATCATTTTCTACAATACCAATCATTATTCCTTTATCGTTTAAATAATTTCTATAATGTAGAATTGCTTCATAAGGAAAATATTTATTATCTTGATATTCACTATGTGGCATATCAAAGATAACACAATCCATATTATTTAAATTAAGATTCATTGAATCTTGATAATATATTTCTATATTAGTATCAAGTAAATCAGCTGTAATCTTAGTTAGCTTAGTCATCCATAAATCATTATCGCAAGCAAATAAATTTAATTTCTTATCTAAATGATTAGATATAGTAAATAATAAATTACCTACTCCGCATAATGGATCTATTATAGACATTTCCTTTTTCTTATTTAATTTAGTTATTAGGTAAGTCATAAAAATACCTAAAGTATCTGGAGTTGTATTACCATTTGGTATTTTTAATTCCTTAAATCCTCTTAAAATTATTGATTGTAATGCTTTTCTAACATCTTCAACTGAAAAATTAACATTTTCTAGCTTATCATATATTTCTTGTAATTTTTCTTCATCTTCTTTATTTTCAAAATCAGTTAAAACTTCTCCTGCTAAAATATTTTCAGCAGTCATTTCAATCAATTCAAAATAAGGCTTATGAAATATTTCATACAAAAAATTATTTGATTCCTCAAAAACATCATAAAATAATTCTAAGTTGTCAAGCTTTATATCTTGCATAAATAACTTCACCGCCGTTTATTATATCAAATTCTTATTTTATTGTAAATAAAAATAAAGGCTCTAACACATTATAAAAATGCTTTTATTTTAATCTTTCAATAAGATATTCTTTTAATTCTTTTGGTGAATCAATAATATTATTATATAAATTAGATAAAATTGATTTATCTCTAAATCCATATGATACTATAATACCTTCTATATTAGAATTATTGATAGTTTTAATATCAACATCACTATCACCAATATAAATTATTTCATCTTTATTTAAATCTAATTTAATTAATATATAATCAATCATAGCCGTATCTGGTTTTTTATTAATACCCATTCCATCAGAAACAACTAAATCAAATAAATTAGGAAAATGAGCATCAATTAAACCATTAGCTGCATAATTTATTTTATTTGTGCAGCATACTATCTTTAATCCTTTATTCTTTAAATATATTAATAAGTCAGTTATACCATCATATTCTTTAGTATAATCATTATAATGTATTTTATAATATTGATTAAATTCGGTATATAATAAATCAATATCATCTAATTTGTTATCAGCACTACGAATAATAAGGTTTCTTATACCATTACCAATATTATTTTTAGTGTCTTCTAATTCTTTTAATTTATATCCATATTTTTTTAATGAATGATTAACAGCCTCATGTAAATCTCTTAAAGTATTTAAGATAGTTCCATCAAGGTCGAATATTATTCCTTTTACCATATTTAAACCACCTAAATATTGAATTTTATTCTACATAATTTTAACATTATTCAGTATTTTTTTAAATATTATGTAAAAAATTTCAAAAAATAATACATTTTAAAGAATATTATTTGATAAAATCAACTTTTTTTAAATTTTTTGCAAAAAATACTTTAATTTATAAAATATTTGTGCTATATTATTTTTGTCTTTTTTAAAGATAGAAATGAAAAGAGAGGTATATTTAACATGGCATATTTTAAAACAGCATATGCAAATGAAGTATATGCAGAATTAGAAAAAAAGAATGCTGGTGAAAAAGAATTTTTACAAGCAGCTCGTGAAATTGTTGGTTCACTAGAGGATTACATCGCAAAGAATCCTAAATTACAACAACAAAAAATATTAGAAAGATTCTTAGAACCTGAAAGATTCGTTCAATTCAAGGTTGTTTGGGTTGATGATAAGGGAGAGTTCCAAGTAAATAGAGGTTTCCGTGTACAATATAATAGTGCAATCGGACCTTACAAGGGTGGTTTAAGATTACACCCAAGTGTAAATGCTTCTATCATTAAGTTCTTAGGTCTTGAACAAGTATTAAAGAACTCTTTAACTACATTACCTATGGGTGGTGGTAAAGGTGGTTCTGATTTCGATCCTAAGGGAAAATCAGATAACGAAGTTATGAGATTCTGTCAATCATTCATGACTGAATTATATCGTCATATCGGACCAGA
>CAMJOZ010000099.1 GCA_946407635.1 uncultured Caryophanales bacterium | reverse complement strand
CAACAACACCTACTGCAAAACCAGCGATATCATATTCACCATCAGAATACATACCAGGCATTTCAGCTGTTTCTCCACCAATTAATGCACAACCAGCTTGAACACATCCATCAGCTATACCTGATACAATTTTTTCTAGCTTTTCTGGAATTGCATGACCTAATGCTACATAATCTAAGAAATATAGAGGTTCAGCTCCTTGAGCTAAAACATCATTAACACACATAGCAACTGCATCAATACCGATAGTATCATGCTTATCCATTTCAAATGCTAATTTTAATTTAGTACCAACACCATCAGTACCAGAAACTAGCATTGGTTCTTTATAACCCAAGCTTGCTAAATCGAACATTCCACCAAATGAACCAATTCCTGATACACATCCAGGTCTATCTGTTCTTTTAACATGCTTTTTATATCTTCTTACTGCTTCATATCCAGCCTCTAGATCTACTCCAGATTGACCATATGCTTTTGAACCCATAATAATCTCCTCCAAAATTAAGCTAGCTTTTGTAATCTAGCATAGATTTCTTCGTATGCTTCAATAACATTACCAAGATCTCTACGGAATCTATCTTTGTCTAGCTTCTTATTAGTCTTTTCATCCCATAAACGAGCACAGTCTGGTGAAATTTCATCAGCTAATACAATTTCACCATCAGCTGTTTTACCAAATTCAATCTTAAAATCAACCAATTTAATGCCAATTTCTTTAAACATCTTAGTTAACTCTTCATTAACCTTATCAGTTAATTCATAAACTCTTTTTAATTCATCATAAGTTGCAATACCTAAAGCAACAGCATGATCATCATTAATAAGAGGATCACCTAAATTATCGTTTTTATAACAAATTTCATGAATAACATTAGTTGGTTTAGTTCCTTCTTCTATACCTAATCTTTTAGCCATAGAACCAGCAATAACATTTCTAACTATTACTTCAAGTGGAATAATACTAACCTTTTTACATAATTGATCACGATCATTTAAAGTTTTAATGTGATGTGTTGGAATACCAGCTTTTTTTAATTTGTCATAAATAATAGTTGTAATCTTATTATTTAAAACACCCTTATTACCAATTTGGGCTTTTTTAATACCATTAAAAGCTGTAGCATCATCCTTAAAATGCATAACAATTAAGTTTTCATCATCTGTTTTAAAAACTTGTTTAGCTTTACCTTCATAAAGCATTTCTTTAATTTCCATAATTATATCCTCTTATCTTTTCTTAAAATATTTAACTGCATTTTTAAATATATTTTGTTTCTTCTTACCATCAATATTCTTGAATAGACCTTCTTCGTAACGTTCACTATGACCCATCTTACCAAGAATTAATCCATCAGGTGAAATAATACCTTCAATTGCATATTCAGAACCATTTGGATTATAAGGAGCTTCAGTTGTAGGCTCACCATTTGGATCTACATATAAGAATGCGATTTGGCCATTATCTCTTAATTTTTCAGCCATTTCCTTAGAAACTATGAACTTACCTTCACCATGTGATACAGCTATAGAATGGATTTCACCAGTTCTAAATGATGTTAACCATGGAGAAGCATTTGTCATAATCTTTGTAGAAACGATTTGAGATACGTGTCTATTAATATCATTTCTAAATAATGTAGGTGAATCTTCTTTAACCTCACCTAGCTTACCATATGGCAATAAACCAGATTTAATTAAAGCTTGGAATCCATTACAAATACCTAATATTAAGCCTTTTCTTTCAAGTAAAGCATTAATAGAATTCTTAATCTTTTCTTGATTTAATACATTAGCAATGAATTTACCAGAACCATCTGGTTCATCTCCAGATGAGAAACCACCTGATAATACGAATATATCGCATTCATCAATCATTCTTGACATTTCATCAATTGATGAGAAAATATCTTCACTTGTTAAATTTCTAAATACTGAAGTTGTAATCTTCGCACCAGCTTCTTTGAATCTCTTTGATGTATCATAATCGCAGTTTGTTCCAGGGAATACTGGGAAGTATGCAACAACTTCTTTCTTACTTCTTAACTTATGGATATGTTTCTTATAAGGTTCAATTTCAAGTAATTCACACTTATTATTGCCCTTATCCTTATAAACTGTATTAAACTTAGCAGTATTAGCTTCATAAAGTTCATCTAATGTGAATGCTACACCATTAATAGTAGCTGTCTTCTTACGATTTGTTTCACCTAAATGAATAGCATTTTTATAATTTAAGCTACCTGAAACTTCAACTAAAATAGAACCATAATTATATCTATCTAATTCATCCTCAGGGTATTCAACATCAAATCCAATATTATTACCAAAGCTCATCTTAGCTAAAGCTTCAATTACACCACCAAAGCCTAGTGCATAAGCTGATACGATCTTACCAGATTTAATATTCTTATGAACAAAATCCCAGTTATCCTTTAATTCATCTAAATTAGGAGTATAATTTTCTAATTCGTTATGCTTAATTAAATATAATTTATGAGATTTAGATTTGAATTCAGGAGAAATTACATCATCAGCATCTATAGTTGTAATACCAAATGCCATTAGCATAGGAGGAACATTGATATCTTGGAATGTACCACTCATTGAATCCTTACCACCGATTGATGGTAAACCTAATTCATATTGCATCTTCAAAGCACCTAGTAAAGCAGCAAGTGGCTTACCCCAAGACTTTTCGTTATGCATTCTTTCAAAATATTCTTGATAAGAGAATCTCATATTATTATATTTAGCACCTGCAGCTACAACCTTAGATACAGCTTCAATTACTGCATATTCAGCACCATGATATGGACTGAATTTTGCAATAAATGGATTATAACCATAAGCCATTATTGAAGCAGTATTTGTAAATTTATCCTTAACTGGTAATTTTTGAACAGATACTTGAGTTTCAGTTCTTTGATATTTACCACCAAAAGGCATTAATAC
>CAMJOZ010000098.1 GCA_946407635.1 uncultured Caryophanales bacterium | reverse complement strand
GAATTCATCTTTGATGAAGTTATTCCTACAATTGATATTCCAAAGGATCAAATGGTTGCATATTCTAATTCAGTATTAGAAAGATATATGAACCCATATGTACATCATTTATTAATGTCAATTGCATTAAACTCTTCAACTAAGTATAAAGAAAGAGTTTTACCAACAGTATTACAAAATATTCAAAATTTACATACTCTTCCTAAGCATGCTTTATTCTCATTAGCTGCATTAATGGTATTCTATAAGGGTGTTAGATTATCAGATGGTAATAAGATTGAAATTTCTGATACTAATACAGCATGGTTAGATTTATTAGCTAATTTATGGGCTCAATATGACAAGGATAAGAATGCTAACGCTGTTGTTACTGCAGTATTAGGATTCAAGAGCCATTGGGGTGTTGATCTTAATAGCTTTGATGGTGTAAATGAATATGTTACAGCATCTTTAGAAGCTATTTTAGCTGATGGTATTAGAGAAGCAATTAAGAAGATTGTAGACTAATTCAATTAAAATAATTAGAAATAGGTGATTTAATGAAAGATTATATAGTTATTAATCCAATTGATAATGTTGCCGTATGTTTACGCGAACATCAAAAGGGTGAGGTTGTTGAAGGTGTTACATTACTTGAAGCAATTCCAAGAGCACACAAGGTAGCCTTAAAAGATATTAAAAAAGGTCAAGATATTATCAAATATGGTAGTCCTATTGGACATGCAACAAAGGATATTAAAGTTGGTGAGCATGTACATACTCAAAACGTTGCTACAAATCTTGATGATGTTATCACCTATAAATATGAACCAAACTATCCTGAAGTATTAGGATACAAGGATACAAAAAGAACAGTTGATGTTTATGAACGTAAAAATGGAGAATATGGTGTTCGTAATGAATTATGGATTGTACAAACAGTTGGCTGTATTTCTCAAAATGCTCATAACATCATTGAAGAATTTAAAAAGAGATATGATACATCTGATATAGATGGTATTTATACATTCAATCATCCATTTGGTTGTAGCCAAATGGGTGGTGATTTAAAGCTTACACGTACAATTTTAGCTGATATAGCTTTACATCCAAATGCAGGTGGTGTTTTAGTTTTATCTTTAGGCTGTGAAGAAAATCAAATGGCTGGTTTCATTGAAGAACTAGGCGATAGATATGACAAGGATAGAACTAGATTCTTAATCTGCCAAGAGGTTGAGGATGAAGTTGAAGTTGGTGTTAAGTTATTAAAAGAATTATATGACAATATGAAAAATGATAAGAGAGTTACAAGACCTTTATCAGTTTTACGTATTGGTTTAAAATGTGGTGGTTCAGACGGTATGAGTGGTATTACTGCTAACCCATTATTAGGTAGATTCTCTGATTTCTTATCTATTAACGGAGCTACAACATTATTAGGTGAAGTGCCTGAAATGTTTGGTGCAGAAAAATTATTAATGGCTCGTGCTAAGGATGAAGCTACATTTAATGAAATTGTAAAATTAATTAATGATTTTAAATTATATTTCAAAAATCATCATCAAGTTATTTATGATAATCCATCACCTGGTAATAAGGCTGGTGGTATTACAACACTTGAGGATAAATCACTTGGTTGTACACAAAAGGGTGGTGCATCTAAGGTTATGGGTGTTGTTGAAATGGGTGGAAGAATCAAGAATAAAGGTCTTAACCTAATTTCTACACCAGGTAACGATTTAGTTGCTTGTACAACATTGGCTGCAGCTGGTTGTCAAATTGTATTATTTACAACTGGTCGTGGTACTCCATTTGGAACTTTCTGTCCTACTATGAAGATTGCAACAAATACTGATTTAGCTACTAAAAAGGCTAATTGGATTGATTACAATGCTGGTGATTTAGTAGATAAAAAGACAATGGATGAGCTTTTAGAAGATTTCATCGATTTAGTATGCGATGTTGCTTCAGGTAAGAAGCTAAGCAAGAATGAACAAAACGGCTTTAGAGAAATTTCAATCTTTAAAGACGGTGTTGTATTATAATTTTTAGAAGAGGTACAAAATATGAAGAATTTTATGGATGATGACTTCTTATTAACAACAGAAACTGCTAAGAAGTTATATCATGAGCATGCAGAAGGTATGCCAATTATTGATTATCACTGTCATTTACAACCAAAGGAAATTGCAGAAGATAAGCATTTTAGAAATTTAGCTGAAGCTTGGCTAGGTGCTGGTGACAGATATGGTGATCACTACAAGTGGAGAGCATTACGTGCTAGAGGCTATAATGAAGATTCAATTTCAGGAAACATTCCTGGTATGTCTTTAGAAGAAAGTGATTATCAAAAATATTTACAATTTTGTAAGACTATGCCTTACTTAGTTGGTAACCCTATTTATCACTGGTCTCATCTTGAATTAAGAAGATACTTTGGTATTTATGATATTATCAATGAAAAGAATGCTAAAAAGATTTGGGATAAGGCTAACGAAAAGCTAAAAACAATGTCAGCTCGTGAAATGTTATATAAGTTCAATGTTGATACTGTTTGTACAACAGATGACCCAGTAGATGATTTACATTATCATAAGCAAATGAATGCCGATAAGACTTTAAAGGTTAAGATTAGACCAGCATTCAGACCAGATAAGGCTATCAATGTTGAATTAAAAGGCGAATTATCATTCAAGAAATATATTGAAAAATTATCAACAGTAGTTGGTTATGAAATTAAAGAATTAAAGGATCTAGAAAAAGCATTAGCTGAAAGAATCGATTTCTTCCATGAAATGGGTTCTAGATTATCAGACCATGCTCTAGATGTTTTACACTATGCTCCAGCTACATATGATGAAGCAAATGCTGTTTTCAAAAAGGCAATGAAAGAAGAAGATATTTCTGATTTTGAACAAGATCAATATAAGGGCTACATCATGGTATTCTTAGGTAAAGAATATACTAAGCATGGTTGGACTCAACAATATCATATTGGTGCTTTAAGAAATAATTCTAAATCAATGCTTAAGAAGATTGGACCAGATACTGGTTTTGATGCAATTGAAGA
>CAMJOZ010000097.1 GCA_946407635.1 uncultured Caryophanales bacterium | reverse complement strand
TAACATTAATAATGTTAAAATATCAAGAAGACTATACAGAAGAAGAATTATCAAATTATTTCAGTTTAACACCTGAAGAAATTAGAGAAAAAGAAAACCAAATATTATCATTATTAAAAACAAATAAGTCAGTTAAAAAATTGAAAAAAAACAGTTAAAATAAAAGTAAACCATTATTAAATATGCATAATAATTAAAGTATTTATGGTAAAATTAAATTAATAATATAAGAATATGGAGAATTAATATGGATAATGATAAACAAAATGTTCAATCAAATAATACTCAAGATAGTAGCAAACAACCACCAAAACCAGTATTTGATCCAGAAGCATATAAATGCAGAGCATTTATAGAAGGATTAAATAAATGTAATTCAAAAGATGATATCGTTAAATATGTTGATAGTATAGTTGATAGTTTTCCTCATGATGATGAAACTCCTGAAAAGATAGGAACAGGTTCACTATTTTTTAGTGTTGCATATACTAATAATGGAGAATACAACGGATTTATAGATCCATCAATAAAAATAACAAATGCAACACTTGGATATAGCTATCATATATATGATAGAGAATATCTATATGCATTTGCTTATGGAATTAGAAAGCAAAATTTTCCAAGTGATAAAAGTTTATTACCTTATGTAATGAAATATTTAGATGCATATTTTGGTTATCCAAAAGATAACGTTGATAGAAGAGATAATGTTTTTTATAAGTTTGCATTATTACATGCTGAAGAATTCTATAAAAAAAATAACATACCAGTATCTCCAGAAATGGGAGCCATAGCTCAAATTCAAGTAAAAGGTGAATTTCCATTAAGTGCTTTACAAGGAACTTCTACTGCACTATGTACGGAAAGAGCTGCATTAGCTCAAAATATTTTAAAATTATGTGGTTACAATTCATCAATAATGTATGGAGATTGTGAATCTAACGGTCAAATCGAAGGACACAGTTGGAATTCAATTCGTGACAAAGATGATAATATATTTATTATGGATTATAGCAATACTGTATATTCATATCAAGATGGAAAGTTTGTGGGAAGAAGACCATATTCACATGCTATAAGTGGCGCTGAATATCTAGCACGCGATGGAATAATAGAAATGCCTGATTATCATTATTCAAATGGAAGAATAGTAAGAGAAAAAACAAACAGAATATATGCGACAGGTAAAACCTTGAATAAACAAAATGCAAAGACAGCAGGAAACAAAAAAAATGAATAGCAAGAAATTGCTATTTTTTTTATCAATTTAAAATTAAATGATATAATTAATATATTAAGAATAGGAGATACCAAAAGTGAATAATTATTGTAGAAATTGTGGAAAAAAGATAGATAATTCAAAAGTTTGTAATAATTGTGGTACTAAAGTAATAGAAAAAAGGGTAGAAGAACTAGATAAATCCCTTGAAAAGAAATATATGATTATATTTGCTGCTGCGATATTAATATATTTGTTATTTCAGTCAATTATTTCATTACAATCAACAAAAAATTCAACTATTAATACATTAATAATGATTAATCATTTATTAAGAATAGCAATAATAATATTTGTAATATATGCAAAGAAAAAGTTAAAACGTAGCAAATTTTTTAATGTAATATTCTGGTTAATGTTAACAGCACTATTTTTATTATTATTATTTATAGTATTATTAATAGTATCATGTGAATATGCTTTATAGGAGGAATATATGAATAATTATTGTACTAATTGCGGCGAAAAATTAAAAGAAAATGCAATAAAATGTGACAAATGTAATACATATGTCGTAGATTTAAAAAGCATAAAAAAAGAAAAGATATATAAAATAATAATCATAAGTATCATAATTATAATAATTGCAATCATAGTATCTGTTTTTTCATATAATATATACTATAAAATCCAAAGTAAAAATATATATAGAAAGTATTTAAAGGAAGAATATCAAAATGCAGAGTTTATAAATTATGAGCCTTGTCGTGAATGCGACGGTTCTTGTGATGGAGGATGTATAAATTCACCTAAAATAGTAGGATGCTATATTTATTATTATAAATCAAATCCTACTAATAAAAGTCCTGACATTGTAGTATATTCAAACAAAGGAAAAATATCTATAGATGAATATAATGTAATAGTAAATAAATATGATTTCTATATAGATAAAATAGATAACACTAGTTTCAATTATGAAACTGAAAAAAGAAAATATTTATATATAAGTGCAAAAAATAAAATAGATAGTAGTAATATTGAAAAAACATATAATATGATAAAAGAATTAATTAGTAATTATGAAAAAGATAGAACACTTTACTTAGAAATATATATTTATAATAAAAATGGAAATAATATAACAGTAACAAATGAAGATAAGAATCAAAACACATTTTTATGGACTTTTGATCGTGATATATATCTAATTAATCCAAGTTTAGATGAAGTAAAAACTATTTTTGATCAAACATCAATTAAAGAAAATACTATAGAAGGAAATTATAATAATGATTAAAACAAATTTACCAATTTATTCTCTTATAATACTTATAGCATTCTTAATTAATATAATTGTTATATGTAATATTTCATATAAAAAAAATAGATTTAATTATGATTTGTTATATTTATTAATATTCGAACATATTGGAATGGTAATCGGAGCTAAAGTTTATTCATACTTTTTAGACCCTGCAAAATATAATTACCAATTTAATATATATAAAGTAGGCTTTTCATCAGTAGGAGCAGTAATAGGTATAATTATAATGTCAATTATCTATATAAAATTATTTAAAATAAACGTTAAAACAATAATAGAAACATTTATATGTAGTGTTCCATTAGTTTACTCAATAGGCAAAATAGCTTGTTTTTTAACAGGTTGTTGTTATGGTATAAACTATAATGGTCCATTCAGTATTACTTATCACTATTCACCAAATAATAATAATGGTATAAGTTTATTTCCAGTACAAATACTTGAATCAATAGTATTCTTCATAATATTTATAATAACTTACAAGATAGTAATAAAGAATAAGATAAGTAACAAAACAGTTGGTACTATTACTATAGCAATATTCGTAAGTAAATTTTTATTAGATTTCTTAAGATATACTCATATGAATAATATAATATCATTTAATCAAATAATTTGTATTCCATTTATATTGATTGGATTATTATTAATATTTTCAAAAAAAGAATATATTAATACACAAAAATAAATATAATTAAAAACAGCTAATATTGACGATGTAACCCATCTAGTTGACACGTATAAAAAAACATACGTGTCTTTTTA
>CAMJOZ010000096.1 GCA_946407635.1 uncultured Caryophanales bacterium | reverse complement strand
ATCTGGATTAGAATATTCAATTATAATCTTTCCATCCTCATTTAATGAATTAGCTTTGTAATAATCATTATCAAAAATTTTAAATATTGCATTTCCTTCTTTTATATTATTTTCACTAAAAGCTTTTACTTCTTCATCAGTGATAAATGGTAATAATGTTAAATGTTTCAAGAATCCTTTGGCAGTTGAATCATTAAATTCTTGTGCCTTACCATCTTTATTAACATAAAATGAAACTGGATTTGCTTTAATTGTATATGAATCATCGTTTTTAATAATTACTATATCATTTTCACTAATTTCAACAAATTTATATGTTGATAAATATGAACCAGTTTCTAAACTTTTATATATATTTTTACATCTTTCAATATTATCTTGGCTTACTATAGTTAAATAATCAAAACCATCTAAATTAGTATCACTTGTATATTTAAAATTTAATATTACATAATTATTTTCTTCATACTTATTTTTATATGTCCTATTTGCAATAATTAGACCTGTTAAAACACCTATTATTGTTAGCATTAAAATGATTATCCATCCCTTTTTTAATGAATGTAATAATCTTTTAAAATATGACAACTTCTCTTCTTCTTTAATTTCTTCATTTAAATGTTTTTCTTCCATAAAAAAAGGCCTCCAAATTATTATTCAGAAGCCGCTATAAAAATAAAATACATTATTGTTTTTACAGCGGACGCGCAAAGATATCGCCACATTTAGTGTTCGTCCATACCCAACATCCCGTGATATGGCACTTAACGCATTCTTTGCTACTCTGTTTTAAAAATACTCACTTATTATATCAATTAAAGAAATAATAATCAAGAAAAAAAAGGAACTAGTTTTACTAGTTCCAAATTTTACATTGATTCATGAATTGTACGACTAATAACGTCGTCTTGTTGTTCCTTTGTTAATTTAATAAAATTAACAGCATATCCAGAAACTCTAATAGTTAATTGTGGATATTTCTCAGGATGTGCTTGTGCATCTAATAATGTATCACGATTAAATACATTAACATTTAAATGATAACCACCATCTGATACATAAGTATCTAACATTTGTACTAAATTATCTACTCTATTTGACATAATTTAACCCTCCTAAATTAGTCTTCATCTTTACCTAAAGAAGCTGGAGTAATTGAGAATGTATTTGAAATACCATCTCTTGAATACTCATATGGAAGCTTAGCAACTGATTCAAGTGAAGCTAAAGCACCATGAGAATCTCTACCATGCATTGGGTTAGCACCTGGAGCTAAAGGTTGTCCTGCTCTTCTTCCATCTGGAGTATTACCAGTCTTCTTTCCGTAAACTACGTTTGATGTAATTGTTAAAATTGACATTGTTGGTTCTGAATCACGATAAGTATAATGCTTTCTAATCTTATTCATGAAAGTCTTAACAAGCCATACAGCAATTTCATCAACTCTATCATCATTATTACCATATTTAGGGAAATCTCCCTCAGTCTTAAAATCAACTATAATTCCAAATTCATTTCTAATTGGAGTAACCTTAGCATATTTAATTGCAGATAATGAATCAACTGCACAAGATAAACCTGCGATACCAGTTGCGAAATATCTATGAACCTTTGTATCATGTAAAGCCATTTCGATAGCTTCATATGAATATTTATCATGCATATAATGGATTAGATTTAATGTATTAACATATAATCCAGCTAACCATTCCATCATTTGTTCATATTTATCTAATACTTCTTCATAATTAAGTGGATCATTTGAAGTAATTGCTTCAAATTTAGGAGATACTTGAAGTGGCTTACCAGTTTTCTTATCAAGCATTAATTCATCCTTACCACCATTCATTGCATATAATAAGCATTTAGCTAAGTTAGCACGTGCTCCAAAGAATTGCATATCCTTACCCATTCTCATAGATGATACACAACATGCAATACAGTAATCATCACCCATTTCAGGTCTCATTAATTCATCTGATTCATATTGAATTGCAGAAGTTCTAATTGATAAATCAGCACAGAACTTCTTGAAATTCATAGGTAATCTCTTAGCCCATAAAACTGTTAAATTTGGTTCAGGGGCAGGTCCTAAATTATCAAGAGTATGTAATACACGGAATGAGTTTTTAGTTACTAATGTTCTACCATCAGTACCCATACCACCAATTGATTCAGTTACCCAAGTTGGATCTCCTGAGAATAATTCATTATAAGATTGAATTCTCATGAATTTAACAATACGAAGCTTCATAATGAAATGATCCATTAATTCTTGTGCTTCAGATTCAGTTAAAATACCCTTCTTTAAATCACGTTCAATATAAATATCTAAGAATGTTGAATTACGACCAATTGACATAGCTGCGCCATTTTGATCCTTTACAGCACCTAAATATCCAAAATATAAAGCTTGGATAGCTTCTTGAGCTGTTTTAGCAGGTTCAGAAATATCAATACCATAAGATAATGCCATTTCCTTTAATTGCTTTAAAGCTTTAATTTGATCAGATATTTCTTCTCTATCTCTTACCTTATCTGGTGTCATTTCTCCATCAATTAAGCTCTTATCTAATTCCTTATGTCTAATTAAATAATCAACACCATATAAAGCTAATCTTCTATAGTCACCAACGATTCTACCTCTACCATAAGTATCAGGTAAACCAGTTAAAATATGAGATGAACGTGCAGCACGCATCTCAGGTGTATAGGCATCATAAACACCTTCATTATGAGTTTTACGATATTTAGTAAAGATTTCTTCTACTCTATCAGATACCTTATAACCATACATTTCACAAGCTTGTGTAGCCATTTTAATACCACCAAATGGTTGTAAGCTTCTCTTGAATGGTTCATCTGTTTGTAAACCAACAATCTTTTCTAAATTCTTATCAAGATATCCAGGCTTATGGCTTGTTAATGTAGAAATAATATCTGTATCTGCATTTAAAACACCACCAGCAGCTCTTTCCTTATCTTGTAAATCTCTAACAATTTTCCATAACTTCTTTGTTGCCTCAGTAGGTCCAGCTAAAAATGAGCTATCGCCCTCATATGGAGTATAGTTTCTTTGAATGAAATCACGAACATTTACTTCATCATTTGACCATTTGCCTAAGACAAATCCTTCCCAACCTAAATACATACTAATAATCTCTCTTTCCTCTACCTTTAATCAATACAATGTATCGACATAAAACATAGATAATTTTATACTAGCTTCATTATTTTTTCAATAATGAAAGAGTCTTTTTAAGACATAAAAATAATGAAAGCGTTATTGAAAAAAATATGTTATAAATGATACTTAATTTT
>CAMJOZ010000095.1 GCA_946407635.1 uncultured Caryophanales bacterium | reverse complement strand
CTAAATTATTTAATTTATCTGATACAGGCTTAAATATCTTTAAATATGCGTCTATATTTTATGGAATATCATTTTTTATGATATCTATATCTAAAGTTATAGCGGCATATTTTTATTCAATTAATAAAAATTTATATGCTAATATAATGACAATAATAGAACCATTTATTTTAACACCTATATGTTATTTATTATGTATTCCATTTGGAATAGATGCGATATGGTGGAGTTATTTAATTATTCAGAGTGTATTATTAGTTTTATCAATATTTTTATATATTAAAAGTGAGATGAAATCATGGACGGCTTCTTATTAATAGATAAACCAAAAAATATTACAAGCTTTGGTGTATGTAATAAAATAAAGAAAAAATTTAATATTGATAAGGTTGGTCATAATGGAACGCTTGATCCTAATACAACTGGTTTAATGATTTTAGCTTTAGGTAAGGCAACTAAATTATTAAAATTAATTAATGAGCATGATAAAGAATATATAGCTAAAATTACATTTGGATATGATTCTAAAACTTTAGATTTTGAATCTGAATTAACTGAGGTTAAAACTGATGTTAATTTAGATAAAATAAAAGAAGGATTAGAATATTTTAAAAATCAAGAAGAACAAATTCCGCCAATGACATCAAGTATAAAAATTAATGGAAAAAAATTAATGGATTATCAAAAAAATAATATTGATGTTGATGTTAAACCTAGAAAAGTTAAATTATATAATTATGAAATTTTAAGTGATTTAGAGCTTGTTGATGGACATTATGAAATTGATGTTAAATTAAATGTTTCAAAAGGCTATTATGTTAGAGCACTTGCTAGAGATTTAGGTAAATATTTAGGTGGTAGTGCAATATTACATGAATTAAGAAGAACTAAGATGAATGATTATGATGTAATAAATGCAAAAATGATTGATGATGTTAGTGAAAATGATATTATCAATATTACTGATTTTTTTGATTTACCAAAGGTAACTGTTGAAGATTATATGGTTAAATTAGTTAAAAATGGTATAGAGCTTGATGAAAGACAAACCAATCTTAGTGGTATCTTTTATGTAGTTAATAATTGTGATATAATAGCAATATATGAAGAAGTTTCACATTTAAAATATAAACCTATATTAATATTTAAATAAGCTGGTGATTATTAATGAAATCTTTATTTGTTAAGGATAAAAATTTCTTTCCTATAGCTGAACCTATTTGTGCTGCGATTGGTAATTTTGATGGAGTCCATTTAGGACATCAAAAATTAGTTGAAGAATGTAAGAAGGTTAGTAAATTAAATGGATATAAGAGTGCATTACTTACTTTTTACCCACATCCATCTGTATTTTTAAAGAAAATACCTAATTATCCTTTAATTACACCTCTTGAAATTAAAACTGAAATTGTTTCAAGAATGGGTTTAGATTATTTAATTGTTGTAGAATTTAATGAAGAAGTCGCTAATATGACAAAAGAAGAATTCATGCAAAGCATGAAATTTATGAATATTAAAGCTTGTGTATGTGGATATGATTTTACATTCGCAAGAAGAGCTGAAGGTAATATTAGAGATTTAGAGGAAGAATTTGAATTTCATGAAGTAAAAAAATATATATTTGATGATGTAAGAGTCTCATCTACATATATTAGAGAATTATTATCTGATGGTAATATTCATGAAGCTAATAGATTATTAGGTAGACAATTTATTATTCGTGGTAGAGTTAAATTTGGTAATCAAGATGGTAGATTAATCGGATATCCAACTGCCAATATCGATTATAAGAATTATTTTTTACCTAAAACAGGTGTTTATTTTGTTAATGCGATAGTTAATGGTATTACTTATTTAGGTATGTGTAATATAGGTCATAATCCAACTTTTAATTTCTCTGATGAAATTAGGATGGAGGTTCATATTTTTAATTTTGATGAAGATATTTATAATAATGTTATTGATGTTATTTTCGTTGAAAGAATAAGAGATGAACATAAATTTAATTCTGTTGATGAACTTAAAAATCAACTATTTAAAGATAAGGCTAAATGTCTTGAATTAGCTGGAGATATGAATTATACAAAATAATAATTTTTAACTTGATTTTAAAAAATATTAGTGTATAATTACATTGTCGTTTTACTTGGTTTATGGTACCTCTTACCATCTACTATGTTTTACGATTAATATATAATTTATAGGAGGAACAAAAAATGGCTTTAACTGCTGAAAAGAAAGCTCAATTAGTTAAAGAATTCGGTAAGAATGATAAGGACACTGGTTCTATTGAAGTTCAAATCGCAATTTTAACTAATGAAATTAATGAATTAAATGAACACTTCAATGTTCATATTCATGATTTCCATTCTAAGCGTGGTTTAATGCGTAAGATTGGTCATAGAAGAAGTTTATTAAACTATCTTAAGAAGAATGACTTAAAGTCTTATGAGAATGTAGTAGCTAAATTAGGATTACGTAAGTAATTATTATACCCAACAAATGTTGGGTATTTTTTCTTTATATAATATATATTATATTTTTTAATTTTTTACTCGTAAAAAAAAATCTTTGTGATATAATTATAAAGGTTAATAATAATAAAAGGAGAAAAATAATGAGTGAAGTAAAAAGATTTGAATACAATTGGGCTGGCCGTCCACTTGTAATTGAAATCGGTGAAGTAGCAAAACAAGCAAATGGTGCTTGTATGGTTCACTACGGGGATAGTACGGTTTTATCTGCAGTTGTTTCTAATAATGTCCAATCAACCGCTGACTTTTTCCCATTAATGGTTTTATACCAAGAAAAATTATATGCAGCAGGTAAAATTCCTGGAGGATTCTTAAGAAGAGAAGGTAGAGCAACAGAACATGAAACACTAGTTTCACGTTTAATTGACCGTCCTATTAGACCAATGTTCGCAGATGGTTTTAATAATGAAGTTCAAGTAATTAATACTGTTTTATCTTCAGATCCTGAATGTTCAACAGCTATGGCTGCAATGTTAGGTTCATCAATCGCTTTAATGGTTTCTGATATTCCATTTGAAGGACCAATCGCTGGTGTAGTAGTAGGTAAGGTAGATGGTAAGTTAATCATCAATCCAACACCTGAAGAATTAGCAAAATCAGAAATTAATTTAACAGTTGCCGGAACTAAAGAAGCTATCAACATGGTTGAAGCAGGAGCTAGATTCGTATCAGAAGATGATATGTGGGAAGCTTTAAAGTTCGGTCACGCTGAAATTATTAAATTATGTGAATTCCAACTTGAAATTCAAAAAGCTTGTGGAAAAGAAAAATATGTTCCATCATTATTTGTCGTAGATAAAGAAATTGAAGCACAAGTAAAAGCATTTGCTGAAGAAAAAATGATTAAAGCAATCAAAACTGAAGATAAACTTGAGCGTTATGCAAATATCGACAAAGTAAATGAAGAAACTTTAGAAGAATTTGGCAAGAAAGTATTTATCAAAGATCTTGGTGATATCAAGGTTGAAGATACTGAAGCTAAAGAATTATATTTAAAGAATGTTCAAATGACACTAGACTCAATCTTACACGGTGAAGTAAGAAGAATGATAGCTGTTGATAAGATTAGACCAGATGGTAGAGCAGTTGATGAAATTAGACCTTTATCATCAAGAATTGATGTATTACCTCGTGTTCATGGTTCAGCACTTTTCACTAGAGGTCAAACTCAAAGTTTAGGTACAGTAACACTTGGACCTTTAAGTGATTCACAAATCATTGATGGTTTAGGGCAAGAAGATTATAGAAGATTTATGTTACACTATAACTTCCCTCAATTTTCAGTAGGTGAAACCGGTAGATATGGTGCTCCTGGTA
>CAMJOZ010000094.1 GCA_946407635.1 uncultured Caryophanales bacterium | reverse complement strand
AATTGTATTAAATATCCATTCTGGTTTAATTCCTCTTAATAATACACCCTTAGATCCTGATAATAAGCTTCCAAACCAGTGCATCTTCGCACCTGTATGATAAAGTGGTGGAATACATAAAAATACATCATCATGTTGTTGTAAATGATGGTGTTGTTCTGTTCTACAAGAACCAACTAAAGCCTTATGTAAATGTAAAATTGCTTTAGGAAATCCTGTTGTACCACTTGAAAAATAAATAGCTGCGAAATCATTCTCATCTAATTTAATATCTGGTTTTTTATCAGAATAATTATTAATTATTTCATGATAAGTATCAGCGAATGGTACTTCACCATCTCCAACAAATATTAAAGTTTGTACATTAGGTGTATGGTCAGCTAAAGGCTCAACTCTACCAATAAATTCATCACCAAATATTAGACAACAACAATCAGCTAAATCTAAACAATATTTAATTTCATCTGAAGTATATCTATAATTCATTGGAACAGCTAAAGCACCTGTTTTTAAAATACCAAAATAAATTGGAAGCCATTCTAGGCAATTCATTAATAAAATAGCTACCTTATCACCTTTTTTTATACCTTTTGATAATAATAAATTGGCAAATTTATTAGATGTATCATCAAATTCTTTCCAAGTAATACTTCTTCTGTATTCACCTGCTAGTCCAGGTTCAACAAGACTAAATTCACGCCATGTTCTATAGTGATCAGGCTTCTTTTGGGGATTAATTTCGACCAAACATTCCTCATTACCATATTTAGAAACATTTGATTCCAAAAAATCAATAATTGTCATTAATACTTTCCTCCTATAAATATAAAAATCGTCCAAATGTATGAAAAAAACATACATAAGGACGATATTTAACCGTGGTACCACCTTATTTTATTTTAGTTTAAAACTAAAACCTTCATTAACGATATAACGGTCGAACCCGTCATTGTCTACTTAATTTCAACAAGAAGCGTAAAAGATGTATTCAAAATATATCTTATAGTATTTTACACCAATCAATACCTCTCTTAAATAAGATTATTATTTTTACTATTTCTTCATTATAGCTTTTATTATTTAAATATATAAATTTTAATAGTACTTATTTAATAATAATGTTTCAACATCATTTAAATTAGGTGTTTTAATGATTGCTTCAGCACCTAAATTATTTTTACCAATAAATACATATAAATAATCTAATTCAACATTATTTTCTGTTAAAATCTTTAATAATTCATTTAAACCATTTGGTTTATCTGGAACTACAACACTAATAACATCAGTTAATTTAGCTGTATATCCAGCTTCCTTAACTATGTCTAATGCTTTTTTAGAGTCATCTACGATTAATCTTAAAATACCAAAATCAGTAGAATCTGCAATTTGTAAAGAACGAATATTAATATTGTTCTTACCTAAAAGTGTAGCAACATCGCTAACTGCACCACTTTTATTTTCAATAAATACTGAAAGTTGTTTAACTAACATACAAATTCCTCCTATGATAATTTTCTCTTGTCTATAACTCTTTTAGCTTTTCCTTCACTTCTAGTAATAGAATTAGGATTTACTAATGTAACCTTAGCACCTATACCTAAAGCACTTCTTAGCTTAGATTCAAGCTTAGCTTGTAATGCTTCAATTGCCTTCATATCATCTGCGAATAAATCTGGAGCCATTTCTACAAATACATCTAATGTATCTGTATTATTAACTCTATCAACTAAAATTTGATAATTAGTTGTAATACCTTCATTACAATACTTTAATAATACCTCTTCAATTTGGCTAGGGAATACATTAACTCCTCTAATGATTAACATATCATCACTTCTACCAGTAGGCTTGTTCATTCTAATAAATGTTCTACCACAAGCACATTTTTCAGGATTTAACGAACAAATATCTCTTGTACGATATCTAATCAAAGGGAATCCTTCTTTTGTTAAAGTTGTGAATACTAATTCACCCTTTTGTCCATAAGGTAAAACCTTACCAGTATCTGGATCAATAATTTCAGCTATAAAATTATCTTCATTAATATGCATACCCTTTTGACATTCACATTCATAAGATACACCTGGACCCATTATTTCAGATAGACCATAAACATCATATGCTTTGATATTTAAAGTTTCTTCAATTTGCTTACGCATTTCTTCAGTCCAAGGCTCAGCTCCACAAATAGCTGCCTTTAATTTTAAATCTTTAACTTTATCTTGTTTTTTAATTTCTTCACCTAAATACATCGCATATGAAGGTGTACAACATAATATAGTTGCCCCGAAATCAACCATTGTTTGAATTTGTCTTTGAGTATTACCAGTTGATGCAGGAATAACAGTTGCTCCTAAATATTGAGCACCATCATGAGCCCCTAAACCACCAGTAAATAAACCATAGCCGTAACATACTTGAACAAAATCATTATTTGTTCCACCAGCAGCAGCTAATTGTCTTGCAAAACATTCACTCCACATTTTTAAATCATTTTTAGTATAACCAACAACGATTTGTTTACCAGTTGTACCACTTGAAGCATGTAATCTTACAATATCCTTCATAGGTACTGCAAATAAACCATATGGATAATAATCTCTTAAATCTTTTTTATATGAGAAAGGTAATTTATGTAAATCTTCTATTCCATGAATGTCTTCTGGCTTTAAATTAGCCTCATCCATTCTTTGTCTAAAAAGTTCTACATTCTCATACATTCTTTTAACTTGCCAAACTAATTTTTCACTTTGTAGAGCCTCAATTTGTTCACGGCTCATACATTCCTTTTCTTTATTTAAAATCATGGTAAACTCCTACTTTAAATTATATCCTAAATCAAAAGCTTTTAAATTTACATCTAATAGTTTTGCTGGAACTGTATTTTTTATAACGTCTACCCATTTTTCATAGCTAATACCTGAAGTTTTAGCTAAAACTCCAATTAAAACTACATTAACTGCTTTAATATTACCAGCTTGTTTTGCTAAAGTAATTGCATCAACAAATTCAACATTAACTTTGCTTTCTAACTTTTCTTTAATATTTTCAGGATAAGTCATAGCTCCAGTAATAACTGGCATAGGATTAATTTGTTGAATATTAGCAATAATCTTTCCATCTTTTTTTAGATAAGGAAGTGCCCTATAAGCTTCAAGCATTTCAAAAGCTAAAATGATATCAGCTTCACCCTTATCAATAATTGGTGAATAAATTTCTTCACCATATTTAACATAAGTAACAACGCTACCGCCTCTTTGGCTCATACCATGAACCTCAGAAACCTTAACATCATAACCTTCTTCAATAACAATATTACCTAAAATTCTTGATGTAAGTAATGTACCTTGACCACCAACGCCAACAATCATTATATTCATATACTATGCCTCCACCTTTTCTATTGCTTTAAATGGACATACATTTACACATAAACCACATCCATTACATTGATTTGTATCAATCTTGATATTTCCATCAACAACTGAAATAGCTGGACAACCTAGTTTCATACATTGTTTACACTTCTTACAATTATCATTTACTTCACAATGACCTTTATATTTTACAGTCTTTAATAAAGCACAAGGTCTTTGAGCAATAATAACTGATGGTTCATCAACATTTACTTCTTCTTTAACAACCTTTTCAAAATTCTTTACATCAAAAGGGTCAGCTACTGTAATTCTTTTTACACCTACAGATTCAGCAAGCTTAATTAAATTAACAGGAATAGTATCTTCTAAACGAATTGTTTTACCAGTTGTAGGATTTTGTTGATGTCCTGTCATACCAGTAATAGAGTTATCTAAAATAATAACTGTATTAGCCCCCTTGTTATAAACAATATCAATTAAACCTGTAATACCTGAATGGATGAATGTTGAATCACCAATTACAGATACAAGCTTTTTATTGAATTCTTTTCCACGAGCCTTAGCCATACCAAATCCAGCAGATACTGATGCACCCATACAAATAGTTG
>CAMJOZ010000093.1 GCA_946407635.1 uncultured Caryophanales bacterium | reverse complement strand
TTATGAGATTCTGTCAATCATTCATGACTGAATTATATCGTCATATCGGACCAGATACAGACGTTCCAGCTGGTGATATTGGTGTTGGTGGACGTGAAATTGGTTATTTATTTGGTCAATATAAGAGAATCCGTGATGAATTCTCAGGTGTATTAACTGGTAAGGGATTAACTTATGGCGGAAGCTTAGCTAGAACTCAAGCTACAGGTTATGGTTTATGTTATTATGCTAATGAAGCATTAAAGACATTAAAGAATACTTCTTTTGAAGGTAAGACTGTAGTTATCTCTGGTTCTGGAAATGTTGCAATCTATGCTTGCGAAAAGGCAACTCAATTAGGTGGTAAGGTTGTTGCATTATCAGATTCAAACGGTTATGTTTATGTTAAAGATGGTATAAATAAAGAAGTTTTAGATGTTGTTAAACAAATCAAGGAAGTTGAACGTGGTAGAATCAAAGAACTTGCTAATAGATGCAAGGGTGTTGAATATCATGAAACCACAGCATCTGATCGTATTTGGAATATCAAGTGTGATATCGCTATGCCTTGTGCTACACAAAATGAATTATTCATGGATGATGCTAAGACATTAATTAAGAATGGTTGTATCGCAGTTTGTGAAGGTGCTAACATGCCTACTGAACTTGAAGCAGCTAAATATATCATTTCTCAAAATGTTATCTTTACTCCTGCTAAAGCTTCAAATGCTGGTGGTGTTGCAACATCAGGCTTAGAAATGAGCCAAAACTCTGAAAGATTATCATGGAGCTTTGAAGAAGTTGATCAAAAGTTACATGGTATTATGGTTAATATCTTCAATGCTTCTTATAAGGAAGCAGTTGAATCTGGTAATAAATTTGATTTATTAACTGGTGCAAATATTGCTGGATTCAAGAAGGTTGCTGAAGCAATGATTGCTCAAGCTATATAATAACTAGTTTATAAAGATTAAAAAGGATGATTTATTGAAATCATCCTTTTTTCTTTTGTTCTTCTATTTAATAAAATAAATTGTGGTATATAATGATGTCTAATATATTCTACTAACTAATATCCAATCCTATTTATTTTGGTGCTTTTGTATTGTAAACAACATTAATAGTGACTATGTAGGAACTACTCCAAAAAAGTGCCTTCCATTCATCTTCAGTTCCTTCATAATAAATAGTTGCATTATTTATTCCTGTAAAATTACCACCATAAATAACATGGACTGTCTTAGGAATATATATTTTGCTAACATTAATATCTCTAATTGCGTATAAATTAATGCATAATTCTTTATTCATATATGTTTCTGGAATGATTAAAATACCATTAGATGGAGAATGATTTATCGCTGTAACAAATGAATATAAATCAGATGAAGATGTTCTCCATTCTATGACACTTGATTTAAAACCATAAAGATTTGTATCTTTTGTTATTTTTGTATCATTAGTAAATTTTGTATTACGATTTGAATCTAAATACCAAGTATTACAATAATACAAATTATCACTTGATTCATATGTATAAACATCATTGATTGTTCTTCCAGCTTTTACAGTATCTGTTTTTACCACTTCATTTTGGATATGATATGTAATTGTTCTATCTTTTCTTAATTCATCAGGTCTTTCATACATATAGTATTGTATTTCACAATAATTATGAATACCAAATCTAAGATAATACTTATCAGTATTGATACTAGATGGAATATCAGCTGAAAAATTCAATGCAGATTTCATTTCAACTTCAAGTTTTGATGATTTAGTATAATTAACTGTGTATTCTGCTTTAGTATCTTCTTTAACTAATCTTACATTTTTAACATAAAATGTTTTAGTTTCATAAGATTCATTTGTAATAATTACTCTTATGCTTAGTTGGTAATTTAGTGCACCTAAACATGATGGCTTATTAATTTCAAGTTTTATTCCTCGTTCTTCAAATACACCTTCATCATCTATGTAAAATTTATCTATAGCATTACCACATATAGCTTCATCATCAACTATATTTTCTTCTTTTGAGCAACTAGCTAAAAATATTATAAATATTGAAATTATAGACAGTAAAATCTTTTTCATATTAAGTATCTCCAAATATATATTTATTTTATTATTTATAAAAGTCTTTTAAGCAGATACAATTATATTTTTTCTTATCTATATCATCACTAAAACCTGATTTAGAAATAAATCCTAATTTATAAAAATGAATGGATAGATTTTTCGTTTGATTTTCTTCTTCAACTATTATTCTATTATCGATTTTTGAATTTGTATACTTGCATTCATAAGAAACATATCCATTTTTATCTAATGTAACAACATCAAACTCTCTATTAATTTTATTTTGAGAATCATTAAACGAATACTTCCCTATTTTTAATATAATTGGTTTTATCAATGAATTGATGTTAGCTCTAAATAAATATTCCATAGAAATCATTTCAAATAACTTAGGCAGATATTCTTTTTCAAATTCTTCTTTTATGAAATTGTCATAAAAAAATTTAGGATTTGTTCTAAACTCCTGATATGGAGTATAGAATATAAACCTATAATAAAAGTTAAGCAGATTATCCTTAAACTGGTAAAAAACCTTCTTTTTATTGTTTTCTTCATTAATAGGAAATACCTTTTTTATGATATCCATCTCCAGTAATTTTTTTAAAAGATAATCTGGTTTAGATATCCCCATTGAAGATAAATTATCATATATATCCTTATATTTATTTATTCCTCTTGCTATAAGGGAAACTACAACGTTCATATTAGTTATTTTATTAGTTTCAGCAAGTACCATTTCATTTATTTCATGCTCAAGAATACTGTCTCTTTTAACAACCAAATTTAAAATATTATCCAATGCACTTTTATTAGTATCAATCAATGAATTAAAATATGGAATACCACCAAATACAGAGTAAAGCATTATTTTATCTTCATCGCTGTAATCTTTATAAAATAAGGATGAGTCATAATAATCAAATGGTCTTATAAGCATAATATGAGTATATCTGCCATATGAATGAGATCCATACTCAATCATTTTCTCAATTAAGGAAACATAACTTCCTGAAATAAATAATTTCATTTTTGTTTTAGATTTGTATCTATCAATAATTACTGCTAGTGAAGATTCTATAGAAAAATCTTCTTCTAGTAGAAATGAAAATTCATCAATAAACAATAATATATTTTGAGTTAATGATTTATTAAATACATAAGTAAAAAGTTCGTTAAATGAATCAAAATGAATGTAATTATCATTAAAAATGTTTTTTAATTTATTAGTGAATAATACTAAATTATCTTTTATTGTAGATTTAATACATTCATATGACACGATAATAGCATCAGAATGTTTTATACCTTCATTTATTAATTCTGTTTTTCCCACTCTTCTTCTACCATAGATTAAAAATGATTCAAATCTATCTGTTTTAAGTCCATCAACTATCTCATTTAATTCATTTGTTCTACCAATAAACATATTATGTCACCTCAATTCAGTATTATTATACACTAATTTTTGATTTTAGGCAAATATTTTTTCGTAAAATACATTTTCGTAAAAATGATATAGGACTGAACAACATCATTCGCATTATCGTTAAGATATCATAATAGTTATTTTGTACAAATCAATTTGTAGAAAATCCTTTTGAGCAATTTTCGTTAACCATGTAGACACAAATACAAAAATGTGATTTTTGTCAATAACAAATATAAATTGTCAACTAATTCGGTAATAAATCTCCGCATTGGTCGAATTTTGATTAATTTATAAGGAAAAAATTGGAGTTCAACTCCAATTTTTTCTATAACCTATGAAAAATAAAAGTCTTATCATCATTTAAATTTTATCACGTTTGCGAATATACTTCGAATTCAATATTTCACGTTTGCGATAATTATCATCTTAGCATAAAAAAAATTTCTTAATAAAAAAAATAAAGACGAACAGTAATGTTCGTCTCAGACTGTTGACAAACTCGTAAAAGAGTCGAATCAACAGTCTTTTATTTTGCTT
>CAMJOZ010000092.1 GCA_946407635.1 uncultured Caryophanales bacterium | reverse complement strand
ATGTAATAAATGTAATTATAAAAAAGAAGATTTAAAATTAAGTGATAGAACATTTATATGTCCTAAATGTGGACTAATAATAAATAGAGATTATAATGCAGCAATAAATATAAAAAAATATGCCCTAGAGCACTAGGACATATATTAAAATACGTATACGTTCGTGCGGAATTAACGCCTTTGGAGAGTTAATACCAACTAGAAATATAACTAAAAAGGTTATATAATAGGGCTCAGAGAGAAAGGAATCAAACAGAAATTCTATAGTATTACAGAGTTTTATAGGTTTTGATGAACGGTTTTAATATGTTTTATAAAAAAGATATAGATGGTTATATAGAAACTTCTAAAATAAATGAAAAATATGGTAAATCTGGATTGATATTAGGGTTAATCGCTATATTTATAGCTATAGCTATAATATTACCTTTATCATTCATATATGGAGTAGATATTTCAAGAATTATAGAAAAATTTCAAGGAGAAAATCCTTGGAATTATGTAATTGCTTTAATCATTTTTGTTATAGCAGTTATTATAAACATTATTATTCATGAATTAATCCATGGATTATTCTTTAAATTGTTCGCACCAAAAGAAAAATTAAATTTTGGTATTACATTTGGTTCTGCATATTGTGGTATGGCTAATGTGTATTTAAAGAAAATTCCAACAATTATTATTTCACTTGCTCCATTTATTATATTAGGAGCACTTTATATAATACCTATATTTTTTATAACTGATGAATTTTATTATCTACTAAATCTTATATTATTAGCTTTTCATGTTGGTGGATCTATATCTGATATATATTTTGTGATTTTGCTAATATTTAAATTTAAAGGTGACATATTAATTAATGATATTGGTCCTACACAAACTATTTATAAAAGAAAGGATGATTTAAATGTTTAAAATTTATGGTTCAGTTAAATGTCCAGATTGTAGAAATTGTAAATTAAATTTTGATTTATATAATATCAAATATGAATTTATTGAAGTATTAGATAGCTTAAAGAACCTAAAGAAGTTTTTATATTATAGAGATAACAATAAAGATGTATTTGATAGATTAATAAAAATTGGTGATATTGGACTACCTGCAATTGTAGATGAAAATGATAATGTGTTTACTGATTGGGAAAAATATTTGACTGATTTAGGTAAAGATATCGTCTACGAAACAAATGAATCATGCAGTATAAATGGAAAAGGATGTTAAAAATGCGAGACAAATCGCATTTTTTTTGTTCTTATTTATTTATAAATAACATTCTTTCGTATAATTGACAAATCATATATTTCATTTTATAATTATAAATGGACAATTTTCATTTTGAAAATAATATAAATATAGAAAGAGGTAATCAAAAAATGAAAAAATTTGATGTATTAAACAGAATCGCTGAATGTGGTGTTGTTGCTGTTGTACGTGCAAAGAGTGAACAAGAAGCAATCAATATTGCAAAGGCTTGTACTGATGGTGGTGTTAAATCAATTGAAGTAACATTCACAGTACCTGGTGCTGACTCTGTTATTAAAGCTTTAAAGAAGGAAATTCCAGCTGATAAATTAATCGTAGGTGCTGGTTCTGTATTAGATCCTGAAACAGCACGTGCTGCAATCTTAGCTGGTGCTGAATTTATTGTTGCTCCATCATTCAATGAAGGTGTTGCAAAATTATGTAATCGTTATCAAGTTCCTTATATTCCAGGAACTCAAACAATTAAGGAAATTGTTACAGCTATGGAAGCTGGTTGCGATGTAATTAAGGTATTCCCTGGCGATATGTTAGGACCAGTATTCATTAAGGATGTTAAGGGACCACTTCCTTATGCTAACTTAATGCCATCTGGTGGTGTTAACCTTGAAAATGCAGCTGAATGGATTAAGATGGGTGCTGTATGTATTTCATCTGGTTCACATTTAACTGCTCCAGCTACAAAGGGCGATATGGCTGAAACTACTAAACGTGCTAAACAATATGTTGATGCTGTTGCTCAAGCAAGAGCTGAAATGAAGAAGTAATTATTATTAAAGAATTGAGTAGGATATTATGGAAGAAAAAATTTTAACATTCGGAGAGATCATGTTAAGGTTATCAACTCCTGACTATTCAACTATAAATCAAACACAATCATTCTTAGTTAATTATGGTGGTGGTGAAGCTAATGTTGCTGTTGCCTTAGCCCATATGGGTCATAAAACTTATTTTATGTCTAAGCTTCCACCTAATCAATTAGGAGATGGAGCCATTACTCATTTAAAGAGTCATGGTGTTGATACAAGCTATGTTGTTAGAGGATCTACAACTATTGGTATCTATTTCTTAGAAACTGGTTTTGGTGGTAGACCATCAAAAGTTATATATAATAGAAAGCACTCTGCAATTACTCGTATTAGTGAAGATGAGTTTGATTGGGAGGAAATTTTCAAAGATGCAACTTGGTTCCATATATCTGGTATAACACTTGCTCTTGGTGAAAGAGTTAGAAAAGTTGCTTTAAGAGCTGTACAAGAAGCTAAAAAGCATAAAGTACCTGTAAGTTTTGATTTTAACTATAGATCAAAATTATGGACAGTTGAAGAAGCAAGACCTGTATATAAGCAATTTATGAACTATGTAAATATTGTTTTTGCTAGCTTCTATGATGCTAATACAATTCTTGAAATTCCTCTAGATGAAGGTTTTGAGGACAAAACATTATCTGAAAAGAGAAGAAATGTTTTCCCTAAAATGATTAAGAAATATAATTTACAATATATCTTTGGTACAGATAGAGTTGTTTATACAGCTACAGATAATTCTTTAGCAGGATATTATTTTAAATTACACAATGATGAGTTATCATGGGAATTAACTGAACCAATTAGATTCAATATTTATGATAGAATCGGTGGTGGTGATGCATTTGCATCAGGTGTTATCCATGGTCTTTTAAAGGATTATAACAATCCAGGATATGCTGTAAGATATGGTCTTAATACTTCAGTATTAAAGCACACTATTTACGGCGATGCTTCTACAATGAGCTGCGAAGATATTGAATCATTTATGGCAGCTAATGGTAGTGCTGAAGTTGTAAGATAAGGAGAAATTTTATGATAGTTGGAAAACTTGTAGATTTATATAGATATAAAGGAATTGCTAAGAATATTGATACTGCAATTGATTATATCTTAAATAATGATTTAATGGCTTTACCTAAAGGTAAAACTGTTGTAGATGGTGACAATGTATATATTAATAGAGATACATATGTTGCTCGTCCTTTGGAGGAATGTTTCTTTGAAAATCATGAAAATTATATTGATATTCAAATCGTTTTAAAGGGTGTTGAAGTTATTGGTTATACTCATATTTCAAATCCAACATTAAAGGTAAAAGTACCTTATAATCCTGAGAAGGATGTAACTAAATATGAAATTCCTACTACACCAGATACTATTTATATTCCAGTTAGTGAGGGTTTCGCTTTAGTTTATACAGAAGATGTACATCTAGCTAAGTGTAAAGCTAATGATGAAATCGTTGAAAAAGTTGTTGTCAAAGTAAAAATAGAAAAATAGGAAAAGGAGAATTAAAAAACAATGGCAAAAATCGTAACATTAGGTGAAATCATGTTAAGATTATCACCTGAAGGACAAAATCGTTTTGTTCAATCAGAAAAGTTTAATGTAATCTATGGTGGAGGAGAAGCTAACGTTGCTGTATCATGCGCTAACTATGGTCATGATGCTTATTTCGTAACTAAATTACCAACTCATGAAATTGGTCAATCTGCTATCAACGCTTTAAGAAAATATGGTGTAAATACTCAATACATCGCTCGTGGTGGTAATCGTGTTGGTATTTATTATGCTGAAACTGGTGCTTCAATGAGACCTTCAAAGGTTATTTATGACCGTGCTGGTTCATCTATCGCTGAAGCTAATCCAGAAGATTTCGATTTCGATGAAATTTTCAAGGGTGCTAAGTGGTTCCACTGGTCAGGAATTACTCCAGCTATTTCTGATAAGGCTGCTAAATTAACTGAATTAGCTTGTATCGCTGCTAAGAAGGCTGGTGCTACAGTATCTGTAGACTTAAACTTCCGTAAGAAATTATGGACTTCTGAAAAGGCTATTTCTATTATGAAGCCATTAATGAAGTATGTTGATGTATGTATCGGTAATGAAGAAGATGCTGAATTATGCTTAGGCTTCAAACCAGATGCAAATGTTGAAGCTGGTGAAACTGGTGCTGCTGGTTACCACAAGATTTTC
>CAMJOZ010000091.1 GCA_946407635.1 uncultured Caryophanales bacterium | reverse complement strand
ATAACGGATATTGTTAATGAAAATTTTAACATATAATTTTTTCTCATTATTCATTAATTTTATTTAGGAATTCTTCCTCATTCATAATATAAACACCTAAAGCCTTAGCTTTATCATATTTAGAACCAGGATTGTCTCCAACAATAACTATATCTGTTTTCTTACTAACAGATTCAGATAATGAACCACCAAAAGATTCAATTAGCTTTTTAGCTTCACTTCTTCCCATAGATGATAAAGTACCAGTTAAAACGCATTTTTTGTTTGTAAAATAGTTTTCTTTTATCTCATCCATATGATATTCCATATTTAAGCCTAAAAGCTTTAATACGGTCAATCTATTGATATTTTCTTCATTATGCATATATTCATAAATAGATTTAGATATTATTTCTCCAATATCATCAAGATTAGCCATATCTTCTTCAGTAGCGTTTAATATATTATCTATATTTCTATATTTTTTACAAATGATTTTAGATGCTTTAGCACCACAATGTCTAATACCTAATCCAAATATTAATAAATCTAAATTATTATTTTTAGATTCATCTATTGCCTTAAGTAAATTATCGATACTCTTTTGTCCTAAGCCAGGTAATTTAATTAAATCATCATATCTTGAATATAAATTAAATATATCTGTTATATCCTTAATAAATCCTTCTTGATATAACTGTTCAGTTAATTTATCACCTAATGAATCAATGTTATAACAAGGCTTTGATGCAAAATGAATTAATTGATTAATTCTTTTAGAATCACAATTAGAATTTAAACAATAATAATCAACCTCACCATTAATTTTAGATAAAGGACTTCCACATGATGGACATTTATCAATCATAACAAAATTCTTAATATCAAAACCTCTATCTTCAACTACAGGTCCAACAACCTCTGGAATAACATCTCCAGCCTTATGAATGATTACATTATCATTAATATGAATATCTTTCATTTTAATGTAATCCTCATTATGTAAGGTTGCCTTAGATATTAAAGATCCTTGAACAAATACAGGCTTAAAGATCGCAACAGGTGTTATTACTCCTGTTCTACCAACCTGGAATATTATATCTAACAATTTTGTTTTTACTTCTTCAGGTGGGAATTTATAAGCTATAGCCCACTTAGGATATTTAACTGTTTCACCAATTAAATCATGATATTCTATTTCATTTACTTTAATAACAATACCATCAATATCATATTCTAAAGATTCTCTTTTTTCTGCCATTTCATTGATGTAATCAAACACTTCTTCAATTGTTTTAGCATGTTTATAAAGCGGATTAGTTTTAAAGCCTAAGGCTTTCATACTTAATAAAGCTTCTTCTTGAGTTTTAACCTTAATATCCTGATTATAATATAAGAATGTATCTAGGTTTCTTTTCGCGGCAACCTTACTATCTAATTGTCTAACTGAACCAGCAGCGGCATTTCTACAGTTAGCAAATAATTCTTCTTCGTTTTCTTCACGCTCTAAATTTAATTGAATAAATGATTTTTTAGGCATAAAGATTTCGCCACGAACCTCTATATCTATATCATCCTTTAATCTTAATGGTACACTCTTAATTGTTTTAACATTATGAGTAATATCTTCTCCAACTAAACCATTACCACGAGTAGCACCTCTAACTAAAATACCCTTTTCATATTTTAATGAAACTGACAAACCATCTATTTTTAATTCACATAAATATGTAGCATCAGGTGTTACTTCTTTTATTTTTCTATCGAAATCCTTTAGTTCATCAAAACTAAAAGCATCTGCCAAGCTCATCATTTTAGTTTCATGGGTAACCTTAGTAAATTTTGTTAATACTTCTCCACCAATTCTATTAGTAGGTGAATCTGGAGTTTTTAATTCTGGATTTTCATCTTCTAGCTTAATTAATTCGTTCATTAATCTATCGTATTCATAATCTTCCATAAATGGCTTATCATTAACATAATAGGCAACTGAAGCTTCATTAAGTATTTTCTTTAATTCATCAATTCTATTTTTAATATCCATAATACACCTCTAAACAAGTATTATTTCTTTTATCATTCTAATAATTATTTTTGTTAAAGTAATCATTCTTTCATTATTATTAATGACTTCTTCTTTTAATTCTTTATTTCCAACATTAACATTAAGTTTAATATTATTTTCCTTATCGTAGCTTAATATGGATGCGAGAGTCTGATTTGAAAAGTGAACACCTTGTGATGCGAATTTATATAATCTATCAAATCCTTGATATGATTCAGATACTTTTCTTTTTAAATATCCATCACTCATATTTTGTTCATCATCAACCATTACTTGATTAACTTGTTGTTTATTTTCAATCATATCCATTACAGTTTTTAAATCTAATTCTTTTACTGATTGAATAGCTAAACAGTTATCACATAATAATCTTAATAAAGAAGTTTGTACAGTAATAAGGTAGTTTCTAAGTACATATTTAGAAGTTTCTAATATATCGATAGTCTTCTTTATAACCATTCCACTAAATAATACTTCTCTAGTTAATTTGTTACGATAATTCTTAGAAATAGCTACCATAAAATTATTTAAATTTTCAATCATTTCATCTAACTTTTTAACTTCTTCATTCATAAAAATACCTGCTCAAAATACTGTATTAATTATATCAAATAATATGGTTTTTCACAAGCAAACAACATTATTAAAAACTTTAAATAAAAATAAAAATAATATATAATTATATTAATGGGAAATTATAGAGATTGTAACTAAGGTGGACATAAATATGGATAGCTTACTATTTACTCTTAATGCGGTATTACCAATAATTATTTGTATAGTTGTTGGTTATGTTGTTAAGCTTTTAAAAATATTCCCTGATAACTTCTGGGGAATATTAAATAAATTATGCTTTAGAGTATTCTTACCTCTTCTTTTATTTAAAAATATTTATGATATAAAAGATATCACAATGCTAGGTGATTATTGGCAAGCAATATTGTTTTCTGTAGTAACAATATTAGTCATATTCATTATAGGATTAGGTATTGTCATAGTATTAATAAAGGATGATAAACAAAAAGGTGTAGTATTACAATGTATATTTAGATCTAATTTTGCAATAATAGGAATTGGATTAATTGAATTATTAGCTCAAGGATTTAGTTCTAGTGATATTACAATGGCTAAAGGTATAGGTGCTTGTCTTTCAGCAGTATCCATTCCACTATTTAATATTTTAGCTATTATATCCTTATCAATATTTATTAAGGAAGAAGGTAAAAGAACTGAGCCTAAAACTGTTTTATTAAAAATAGCTAAAAACCCATTAATAATAGCTGTATTATTAGGTATAATAGTATTAGCATTTAGAACTTTAATTCCACTTGATGATTTGGGAAATCCTGTATTTACTTTTAGATATTTTAATGATTATGGTGGAAATGATTCATTTATTTATACAACAATTAAATATCTAGCTCAGGCAGCAACCCCAGTTGCCTTAGTCGCTTTAGGTGGTGGATTCACATTTAGTGCAGTTAAAAAGCTTAGATATCAAATTATTCTAGGTACTTCTATTAGAGTAGTCGCAGTACCAGTATTAGCTTTATTATTCGCTTGGATTTTTAAATTTGATAAAATATATTTCCCTACCTTTATAGCTCTATTTGGAACGCCAGTAGCTGTTTCTAGTGTACCAATGAGTCAAGAATTAGGTGGAGATTCAGAGCTTGCAGGACAATTAGTAGTATTTACTACTATTACTTCTGCCTTTACATTATTTATTATTATTTTAGTTTCTAAATCAATAGGATTATTATAAAAGGAGGAAAATTTATGCAAAAATTCTATGTATGTAAGAAATGTGGTACTATGGTTGCCCTAGTTAAAAAGGGCCATTGTATTCCTACTTGTTGTGGGGATGAAATGACAGAGCTTGTGGCTGGTGAGGTTGAAGCTTCAAAAGAAAAACATATTCCAGTAATTAATGTTAATGGTAATATTGTTACAGTAGTTGTTGGTGAAGTAGAGCATCCAATGATTGATGTTCATTACATCGAATGGATTTCAATTGAAACAAATTTAGGTAATCAAAGAAAGGTATTAAAACCTAATGATGCACCTAAAGCACAATTTGCATTATTAGACGGTGAAAAGGTTATAGCCGCATATGCATATTGTAATTTACATGGCTTATGGAAAGCTAATAATTAATAGACAACAAAAAATGCGATAGATTTCTATCGCATTTTATTTTTTTACTTATTTCTAACTAATCTATGCATTCTTCTTAATTCTGCAATTTCTTTAATTAATTTTTCTGTCTTTTCC
>CAMJOZ010000090.1 GCA_946407635.1 uncultured Caryophanales bacterium | reverse complement strand
AAAATTCATTTATAAATAAGAATTTAAATGATAAAGATGAATTCAACATATTAGAAAATGAAATATTTCAATTTTTACATACTGAATCCAATAAAGCAATTGAGGAAGGCTATTTAAAGGAATTAGCAGAAAGATTAAATCGAAGCTATGAATCGATAGAATCTGATTATCATTCATATAAAATGCTTCATACCTCAAATAATAATATTCCTGTATATCCTCAGGATGATCCTTATAATAATTATTTCCCGGTTGATGTTAAAGAAGAACCTGAAAGAATTAATTTAAGTGAATATCGCATATTTAGATATGCAATGAGAAGTAAGAATTTAGCTTTAAAAATAGATGTTAGCCTACAGGATGATTTAGATGGTTTATCAAAAGAAATTTTAGAATTATGGAACACCTTAATTTATAAATATTATGAAAACTATCTAACATTTAATGAAGCAATATTTATTAAAATGCTAAATGATAATGAAATGAATACATATTTATCAATCAATGAAAAATTAAGAAATGATTATACTCCTTATAATGAAAATGATTTGGATTTATGTATAAAAAAGATTAAAGACCAAAAATTAACCAAGGTCATTAAAAAATTAAGAAATAAGGTAAGTAATACATCTAATGTTGAGGATCAATCCAAAATGTTAGATCAAATGTTTAAAAATAAGCGTTTAAAGACAAGGAAAGGGTAAAAAAGACTATGGATTTTGAATTAGCGATTAAGGAGCTTGTTGAATTAGCAAAGAATAATAACAATACTGTTTATTCTAATGATTTATTAAAGTATTGTGAAGATGAAACTGATGATTATGACAAGCTTGAGGATGCAATTAAAGAAAGAAACATTGATGTTGTACCATCAAATGATTCAATTGATGAAAATTTAGACGATGAAGAGCCTATCAATTTAGCTGGTGTTGAAGAGGTAGATATTTCTGATTTTGATAAATTTAATTTTAAAATTGATGACCCAGTTAGAATGTATCTAAAGGATATTGGAAAAATCCAATTATTAGATATAGATGAAGAAACTGATTTAGCTATTAAGGTCGCTTTAGGTAGAGAAGCCAAAGCTAAATTAGAAAAATTGAAAGAACAAGATCCAAATACAATTTCTGTTAAAGAAGTTAAAGAATTAGAAGATGAAATTAAAGTAGCAAATCAAGCTAAGGATAAGCTTGTAAATGCAAACCTTCGTTTGGTTGTATCAATTGCAAAGCGTTATTTAAGCCGTGGTTTACAATTCCTTGACTTGATTCAAGAAGGTAATATGGGTTTAATTAAGGCAGTTGATAAATTTGACCATACAAAGGGATATAAATTCTCAACTTACGCAACATGGTGGATTAGACAAGCTATAACAAGAGCTGTTGCCGATCAAGCAAGAACTATTCGTATTCCTGTTCATATGGTTGAAACAATCAACAAGCTTGTTAAGGTTCAACGTCAATTAGTACAAGAATTAAGCTGTGAACCAACTCCTGAACAAGTTGCTGAAAGAATGGGTATATCTGTTGAAAAGGTTCAACAAATCCAAAGAATAGCTCAAGAGCCAATTTCTTTAGAGGCTCCAGTAGGTGAGGAAGAGGATTCATCACTTGGTGATTTCATTTCTGATCCACATGCTTTAGATCCTTATGAATATACAGCTAAAATGAAACTAAGAGAAGAATTAGATGCTGTATTAATGACTTTAACTGAACGTGAAGCTCGTGTTTTAAGATTAAGATTTGGTTTAATTGATGGTAGAACTAGAACTCTTGAAGAGGTTGGTAAAGAATTTAACGTTACTCGTGAGCGTATTCGTCAAATAGAAGCTAAAGCATTAAGAAAATTAAAACATCCAACAAGAAGTAATAAGCTTAAAGATTTTAGAACATCTCACTAATATGGATAGAATAGATTTATTAGCAAGCTTAGCTAAAGATAGTAATGTTTTAGTTGATGTTGGTTGTGATCATGGTTATTCATTAATTAAAGCAATTAAATATTATAATGTTAATAATGCGATTGCTATAGACATTAATGAAGGACCACTTAATAATTGTAAAAAGAATGCTTTAAAATATGGTTTGAATGATAAAATAAAATTCATATTATCTGATGGTTTTTTAGGATTAAATGAAGAATTTGATACTGCAATTATTTCAGGTATGGGTGGTATTTTAATTAAAGATATATTAGAAAAATCTTTAGATAAAATCAAAAATCATAAATTAATAATTGAAGCTAATTCAGATTCTTATTTAGTTAGAAAATTTTTAGTTAATAATAATTTTATTATTAGTGATGAATATTCAATAGTTGATGATAATAAATATTATGAAATAATGGTATTTGAACCAGGTAATTTAGAATATGTATCATTTGAATTAAAATATGGCCCTGTTTTACTTTCTAAAAAGGAAGATACTTTTATTAACGAATATAAAAAAAGACTAAAAAGTCTTGAAGAATATTTACCTAATATAAAGGATACAATTTTAAAAGATGAAAAATTAGTATTAAGAAATGATTATTTAAAAATAATTCATGGTGATAATACTAAAATGTATCCAATTCCTAATACAGATAATTATTATAGATGTTATTTTCATGATGATAAAAGATTACCTTTAATCATTATATCTGCAGGTGGTGGATATAAATATACATCACCAAGAGAATCTGAACCAGTCCAAAAATTTTATTTCGATAATGGATATAATGTTATTATTGTTAATTATCGTGAATCATTAGATTTTTATCCAGTTCCTCAAGAATCTTTAGCTTATGTTATTAAAAGATATCAAAATGATAGAAGAGTTTCTAAAATAATCGGCTTAGGATTTAGTGCTGGAGGACATAATATTTTAGAGGTTGCCCTACATCAAGATTTATATAAATGTAAAATTGATTTATTGATGCTAGGATATCCAGTTGTTACATCTGATAATAGATATTGGCATAAAGGATCTTTTGATAATTTAATTGGTAATAATGATAAATTATTAAAAAGATTATCTTTAGAAAATGAAGTAAATGAAAATGCTCCAGATTTATTCTTATGGGGAACATTAACTGATGAATCAGTCCCTGTTGAGAATTCATTATTATTACTTGAAGCATATAAAAAATATAATTTAAGTATAGAATACCATCTATTCCCAATAGGTGGACATGGTTTATCTTTGGCTAATGAAACAACAAGCCTAGGAGATAAGAAAAAAGAATTGCCAATAGTAAGCCAGTGGAAGGAATTATCACTTAATTGGTTAAAATTAAAAATTAATGAATAAATGCGATTTTAAAATCGCATTTTTTAATTATAAATAGTATAATTTAGATGGTGATTTAATATGATAGGAAAAATACATTCATTTTATGCTGGCGGAACAGTTGATGGGCCAGGAATTAGATTTGTTATATTTTTAAAAGGATGTCCTTTAAGATGTCTATATTGTCATAATCCAGATACTTGGACACAAGATAATGCTTTAGAATATGAAGCAGAGGATGTTGTAAAGGAAGCTTTAAAATATAAAGGCTATTTTAAAACTGGTGGTGGAGTAACTATATCTGGTGGAGAACCATTAATGCAAATAGATTTTGTTATTGAGGTTTTCAAATTATTAAAGGAAAATGATGTCCATACAGCACTTGATACATCAGGTATATATTTTGATAAAAATAATCCTGAAATATTAAAGAAATTTGACGAATTAAATAAATATACAGATTTATTCTTATTAGATATAAAGCATATAGATGATAATGAACATATTAAATTAACTGGTAAATCTAATAAAAATGTTTTAGATTTTGCTAATTATTTATCTGATAATAATAAAAAGATGTGGATTAGACATGTCTTAGTACCTGGTATTACCTTAAATGATGAATATTTAATTAAAACTAAAGCATTTATTGATACATTAAAATCAGTAGAAAAAATTGAGGTGCTACCATATCATACAATGGGTATTGTTAAATACGAACAATTAGGAATACCTTACCGTCTAAAAGGTGCAAATGCACCTTCAAAAGAAGAAGTAAAGCGTGCTAAAATACTGCTGGGTGTGATAAAAGATGTGGCTTGATAATGATAATTACAAAAATTATCTAAAAGGAATCACAATTGTAGAGGTTTCAGGTGAATCTTGTGCTAATTGTATTTCTTTAATGAATGTATTAGATTCAATTGTTAAAGAAAGAAATGATTGTACACTTCATCATATAGAAGCTTCTGAAAAAACTGTTGATTTATTAGATAAATTTAAAATTATGGCTGTACCTACAGTATTAGTTTTATATAATGATTTCGTTGAAGCCTCATGCCATGGATATCAACCTGAAGAAATATTGGAACTATGGCTCGATAGTAAG
>CAMJOZ010000089.1 GCA_946407635.1 uncultured Caryophanales bacterium | reverse complement strand
AATTAAGACTCAAGTATCATATTGGGGCGCATGACAGGGATCGAACCTGCGCGTGTCGGAGCCACAATCCGATGTGTTAACCACTTCACCACATGCGCCAAATTTCGCACTTCGTTGTGCTATAATTATTATACCGATTTTTTAATATTTGTAAAGTGTTAGTATTGAAAAAAAATACAAAAGTTGATAGAATACATTTGTTATTTAGTGAAGGAGTATGAATTTTATGAAATTAATTCTTAAAATATTATATATAACTGTTTGTATTGTATTTGGATTTATTATTGGTATTTTAAGTTATAATGGTGGAGTTTCTAGTAATTACGCTTCTGCGATTAAAACTGCAGCCGAAACATCATCTTATGAACTTGCTAAAACATTCTCAATGTTTAATCTACCATTTGATAATGATCCAGTAGCGAGTGTTAAATTTAAAACTAATAATACTACAGTAGATATTTATAATGCAGTAAATAGATTTGATGCTCAATATTTTGAAAATGGCAATCCAAAAGAAGGTAAAAATTTTACACAGGTTCAAGATTTCTATTATTTGTTTATTAGAAATATTGATTTTAACTTAAACGCTACAGCGTCTGGTGTAAATGAAACTTCAGTTAGATTCTATTCAAATGAAAAACCAAATGAGCCTTATGTTTATTATTTAGATATAACTGATAAAGTTAATAGTAGCTTATATAAGGAATATCCTCAAAATAAGGATGAAGTAGTATTAAATGGTAAAAGAACATTATCTTCAACATATAGAAATGTTGGTTCAAATATTGGATTTGTATTTATTGGTTTAAATGAAACTTTAGTTTCTAATATTGAAAAAAGTATTGGTGGAAAGATTACTGGCTTTGATGTTACTGATAATACTGGCACACAAATGCTTGATAAAGTAAATGTAAATCTTAATTACACTCAAAAATTCTTTGATGATACGAGAAAATTTGTAGATAATATCAGATATTATTATGACCATTATGATGATAAAGATAAAGAAGATAATCAAGAATATAAAGATGCTATAGAATATGTTAATAATTTTAAGGTTGAGGATTTAGGTGGTAATTATTCAGAAGGCTATGATAAAGGAACAATTTATACTTCTGGTATAATCTGGCAAACAGTTGGTATTGAAGCTTTAATGTTATTATCATTTGTGATAATCTTCATATTAGTATTTAAATTCAAATGGATTAAGAGTATCGTATTTAGAGATAGATCAAATAAGAAATATACTCCAAATAAAGCACCAAACAGACAAGTTATTGATGCTAAATTAGAACCTAAGAAGCGTCAAACTAGAAAAGTAAATAATTATCAAGCTAAGCGTGAACAAAATAAAAATGAAGCTAAGGCTGTTGAAATTAATGAAGAAGCTAATGCTGAAGTAGTAACTACTGAAAATAAAGTTGAAACATTAGAAGTTAATAATGATAATGTTGTTGATGTTGAAGTAGAAGAAATTAATAACGATAAAGAATAAAGGACAATGATTTGTCCTTTTTTTATACACTTTTTTTAAATAATATGAGTTATATTTGAAAGATAAGATAAAATGTAGTATAATCAACATATGTAGAAAAAGGAGTTTTAATATGCCAAGAAAAGAAGATAGAAGAGTAAAAAGAACTAAAACTGCAATTAAACATTCACTTTTAAATTTATTATCACAAAAGTCAATTGATAAGGTCACTATTAAAGAATTATCAGATTTGGCTAATTGCGATAGAAAAACAATCTATAATTATTATGATAGTGTTTATGAAATTCTTGATGATATTGAATTAGAGCTTGTAGCGAAGGTTGAAGAATCTATTGAATTGATAGATGCTAATAAACATATAGAAAATAAAGAACCTATTGAAATGTTTGAAGAATTGGCTAAAATCATAATAGCTAATTCAGATTTAATGACTTATATGGTTAGATTAGGGAAAAAATCTAGATTAAATGATAAAATAATCAATCTAATTAAAGGGAAAATTGTTAATTTATTAAAGGCAAATATTTCAGGCGAAATAGATTATGAGGAAGTTGCTACCTTTATAACTGCCGGATATATTTCTGTTTTCGAAGATTGGTTAATGAATAATCAATCTGATGATTTAATCCGAATCACAAAACGAATGGGTGTAGTTATGATTAATGGATTAAAAAATTATTATAAAAAATCTTGACAAATAGATATAAATTGCATACAATCTAATTGTAAACAATAGAAAAAGGAGATTTTATCATGAAAAATATAACAAGTAATGAATTTGAAAAATTAACAGGAACTGTATTAATTGATTTTAACGCAACATGGTGTGGTCCATGTAGAATGCTACATCCTGTATTAGATGAATTAGAAAAAGAAGTATCAATTCCATTTTATGGTATTGATGTAGATGACGAAGGAGATTTAGCTGAAAGATATAATATCACTAATATTCCATGCGTTATCATAATTAAAGATCAAAAGGAAGTAGCTAGAAGCGTTGGTTTAAAGAATAAACAGGCAATGCTTGAATTTATTAATAGCAATATCTAAAAAAAACGGGAAAATTTCCCGTTTATTTTTTTAATTCTTCAATTATTATATTTAATCCTTTTTCTAGATCAATCATATTTAAGGCTGTGTATCCTAATATTAATATCTTTTTTGATTTTTTATTAATATCATAATCATTAATTGTTTCAATTAATATTCCTTTTTCTTTTAAATTATTCTTTAATTTAATTTCATCTACATTATCGATATTTATTAACATTGATAAATAATTTTTATTTTTATCATATTTAATATTATTTTTATCTAATATTTCTAATATTAGATTTCTTTTTTTAATAAAATCATTTTTTCTTTTATTTATTAATTTGGCATAATATCCATCATTAATGTAATCTCTTAATATTAATTGTTCAAGTGTAGGAACAGTTGTTGAATAAGAATCATAATGCTTAATATAAATATCTTTTAGCTTATTTGGTAATATGAAATAAGATATTCTTAATCCTGAATATAATATTTCAGAGAATGTTGAAGAAAATATTACATTATCACAAATTGAAAATAAAGGAATTGTTTTAGATCCTTTAATTCTAAATTCAGCGTCAAAATCATCTTCAATTAAATATGAATTAGTATCTTTTAAAAATTTAGCTAATTCATTTTTTCTTTCTAATGACATTTTAATTCCTGTAGGGAATTGATTGAATGTTGTTGAATAAATTATAGTTCTATAATTAGGAACCTTGATTCCACTTTCATCTATATCCTGATAATTAATTTTAAGTCCTAAATTATTAGCCATCTTAGCTAGTTTATGATATCCAGGATTTTCTAATGTAATATTATTTATATCAAGAATTCTTATAACATTTCTTAATGTTTCAATACCTGATGTTATAAATATATTATCAGGAGATACTTTAATTCCTCTATTTAATGATAAATGTTCAGCTATGGCTATTCTTAAGCTATAATCACCTTGGAATTCAGTTTTGTTTAAATATGAATTATCTAATAATATATTTTTAGCTATTTTTATTAAAGTAGTTGATGGAGGATTAATTGTATTTCTTGTTGTAAAATCATATTTGATTTTATTTTCTTTTTTCTCTATTTTTATATGCTCAGTCGGTTTTAATTCAAAATCTATATTATTTGATACATAATAACCACTTTTATATTTAGAATAAATGAATCCTTCATCAAGTAATAATAAATAGGCATTAACTACTGTTGATAATGATACATTTAAGTCTAAAGCTAATGCTCTTTTAGATGGTAATTTAGTATTTGGTTTTAATTCTTTAGTGATAATTTTATTTACAAAATCATCATAAATATCTTTATATAAAATACTCATATCATTATCACCTCTAAAAATAATTATAATTAATATTTACAATATTAGCAATATTGAAAATAGACATTAATAATGTTAAAATTTAAATAGTTTTTGAAATGGGTGATTATATGGGTAAAACAGCTGCCTCAATTAAATTAATACAGGTTTTATCTAGTAGAAATGATTTCGCATCTACTGATGAGCTTGCCGACATTTTAGAGACAAATCCAAGAAATATAAAAGAATATATTAAAGAAATAGAAGAATGTGGATTTGTTGTAGAATCTAAAAATGGTATATATGGTGGCTATAGATTAGATAAATCTAGTCTTTTGCCTAGTGTTAAATTAACTTTAGAAGAAAGAAAAACAATTAAAGAAGCTATCGATTTTATTTCTAATAAAAGTGATTATTTAAATAAAGATGAAGCTTTAAAAGCATTTGGTAAAATATTAGCTAATTTTGAATCTCAAAATATAGTTACACCTGTATCTATGATTGATAGATTTCCTTTAAAAATGAGTAAGGATGAATTACAGCA
>CAMJOZ010000088.1 GCA_946407635.1 uncultured Caryophanales bacterium | reverse complement strand
GCATCTTGTACAACTAACTGTTTAGCTCCTATGGCTGACACATTAAACAAGTATGCTCCAATTCAATCAGGTATCATGTCAACAATTCATGCTTACACTGGTGATCAAATGATTCTTGATGGTCCACATAGAAAGGGCGATTTAAGACGTGCTAGAGCAGGCGCTGCAAATATCGTTCCAAACTCAACTGGTGCTGCTAAGGCAATCGGTTTAGTTATTCCTGAATTAAATGGTAAGTTAATTGGTTCAGCTCAAAGAGTTCCAGTAGCTACAGGTTCAACTACAATTTTAGTTGCAGTAGTTAAGGGTAAGAATGTAACTGTTGAAGGTATCAATGCTGCTATGAAGGCTGCAGCTTCTGAATCATTCGGTTACAATGAAGATCAAATCGTTTCTTCAGATGTAATTGGTATGAAGTATGGTTCATTATTCGATGCAACTCAAACTATGGTTACTAAGATTGATGATGACACTTATCAAGTACAAGTTGTATCTTGGTATGACAACGAAAATTCATATACTAGCCAAATGGTTAGAACAATCAAGTATTTTGCTGAATTAAACTAATTAATATTTGATTTTAAAGCTGTGCGAACGCACAGCTTTTTCTTTAAAGGATGGTGTAATTATGAAATTTATTGATTTTTATAATATTGAAAAAGAAAAAGATTATTTTAAAAACTTATTTGATTATATTGATTCTGAATATGAAACAAAAACTATCTATCCTTTAAGAAAAGATATTTTTAGAGCTTTTACTTTGACAGATTTTGAAAATGTTAAAGTTGTTATTTTAGGTCAAGATCCATATCATGAAGAAGGAGAAGCTCATGGCTTAGCCTTTTCAACATTAAATAAAAAATTACCTCCATCTTTAAAAAATATATATAAAGAAATTGAATCTGATTTAAATCTCAAAATTAATCAAGATGGTAATTTAGAATATTTAGCTAAACAAGGTGTATTATTATTAAATACAGTTTTAACTGTTGAAGAAGGAAAAGCTTTTTCTCATAAGAATAAAGGATGGGAAATTTTTACTGATAATGTAATAAAGGAATTAAATAAAGATAATAAGCCCAAGGTATTTATTTTATGGGGTAATGCATCTATATCTAAAGAATCATTTATTACTAATAAAAATCATTTAGTTATAAAATCAAATCATCCCTCACCACTATCTGCTTATAATGGTTTTTTTGGTTCAAAACCATTTTCTAAAACAAACGAATTCTTAATAAAAAATAATATAGAACCTATTAATTGGGTCAAGAATTAATATTAATGCCTTATTTTGAGGCATTTTTGTTTTTGAAAAACGTTTACTTGATTTACCGATATTATATATTAAGATATAATTATAATATAAACTGGAGGTTATAGTATGGAAGAAAAAATATTAACAGCTCAAGAAGAAGTTAATCAATTAGTTGATAATGCCTTAAAAGCATTAGATGAATTTCAATATTTCACTCAAGAAAAAATTGATTATATTGTAGCAAAGTGCTGTGTTGCCGCACTTGACAAGCATGGAGAACTTGCTAAAAGTGCAATTTTAGAAACTAAACGTGGTGTATTTGAAGATAAAGCAACTAAGAATTTATTTGCTTGTGAATATGTAACACATAATATGAAAAAAATTAAAACAGTAGGTGTTATTTCTGAAGATCCGGTAACTGGAATGACTGAAATAGCTGAACCAGTTGGTGTTGTTGCAGGTATCACACCTGTTACAAATCCAACATCAACAGCAATATTTAAATCACTTATATGTTTAAAAACTCGTAATCCAATTATTTTTGGATTTCATCCAAGCGCTCAAAACTGTAGTGTTGAAGCTGCTAAGGTAGTATATGATGCTGCAATTGAAGCTGGTGCACCAAAGAATTGTATTCAATGGATTTCACATCCATCAATGGATGCAACAACAGCTTTAATGAATCATCCAGGTGTTGCAACTATCCTAGCTACAGGTGGTAATGCAATGGTTAAAGCAGCTTATTCATGCGGTAAGCCTGCACTTGGTGTTGGAGCTGGAAATGTTCCTGCTTATTTTGAAAAAACATGTAATATTAGACAAGCAGTTAATGATGTTATTATGTCTAAATCATTTGATAATGGTATGGTATGTGCATCTGAACAAGCTGTAATTGTTGATAAAGAAATTTATGATGAAGTAAAATCTGAATTTAAAAAATATGGAGTCTATTTTGCATCAAAGGATGAAAAGAAGAAACTTGAAAAATTTATGTTTGGTGTAACATCAAAAGATAATTGTAAAGATGCTAAATTAAATGCTGATATAGTAGGTAAATATGCTACTTGGATTGCACATGAATCTGGATTTGATGTTCCAGAAAATACTGTAATTATTATTGCAGAATGTGATCATGTTGGAATTGATGAACCTTTAACAAGAGAAAAGCTATCACCTGTTTTAGCAATGATTAAATCTAATTCGACAGAAGAAGGATTAAATTTATCAAAACAAATGGTAGAATTTAATGGTTTAGGACATTCGGCAGCAATTCACACAGCTAATCATGATCTTGAAGTTAAATTTGGTGATTTAGTTCCTGCTATTCGTATTATTTGTAATTCACCTTCAACTTTTGGTGGTATTGGTAATGTATATAATTCATTTATACCATCATTAACATTAGGTTGTGGTTCTTATGGACATAATTCCGTTGCTGGGAATATCGGACCACTTAATTTATTAAATGTTAAAAAAGTCGGAAGGAGAAGAAATAATATGCAATGGTTTAAAATCCCTTCAAAAATTTATTTTGAAGAAAATGCAATTGAATATTTACATCAAATGAAGGAAATGAAAAAAGCATTAATTGTTACAGATCGTTCACTTGTTGAGCTTGGATATGTTCAAAAGGTAATAGATCAATTACAACTTCGTTCTCCTGAGGTTCCATATCAATTATTCTGTGATGTTGAACCAGATCCATCAATTCAAACTGTTTCAAAGGGTGTTGAATTAATGAGATCATTTGAACCAGATACTATCATTGCCTTTGGTGGTGGCTCTGTAATGGATTGTGCTAAAGGTATTTGGCTTTTCTATGAACATCCAGAAGTTAATTTTGATGATTTAAAACAAAAATTTATGGATATAAGAAAGCGTGCTTTCCAATATCCTGAAATGGGTAGAAAAGCAAAATTAGTATGTGTACCTACAACTTCAGGTACTGGTAGTGAGGTCACACCTTTTGCAGTAATTACTGATAAAGTTGAAAATAAAAAATATCCATTAACAGATTATTCATTAACACCAAATGTTGCGATAATTGATCCTGCATTTGTAATGAATTTACCAAAAAGCATTTGTGCAGATACAGGTATGGATGTTTTAACACATGCTACAGAAGCATATGTTTCAACTTTAGCTTCAGATTATACTGATGGCTTATGTATTCAAGCTATTAAAATGGTATTTAAATATTTAGAAAGATCTTATAAAAATGGTGCGAATGATAAAGAAGCAAGAGAAAAAATGCATAATGCTTCAACTTTAGCTGGTATGGCATTTGCTAATGCGTTCTTAGGTATGTGCCATTCCATGGCTCACAAGATGGGTGCTGAGTTCCATGTTCCTCATGGAAGAACAAATGCTATTTTATTACCATATGTTATAAGATATAATGGACAAAAGCCACAAAAATTATCTACATGGCCAAAATATAATTATTATCGTGCTGATGAAAGATATTGTGAGCTTGCAAGAATTTTAGGTTTACCTGCATCAACTATTGAAGAAGGTGTTGAATCATATGCTAAGGCTTGTGGTGAATTAGGTAAAAAGGTTGGAATCAAGATGAATTTTGAATCTCAAGGATTAGATAGAGATAAATATATGGCTCAAATTGAGAAATTATCTTATTTAGCTTATGAAGATCAATGCTCACCAGCTAATCCTAGAGTTCCAATGGTTGAGGATATGCAAAAAATTATGAGAGATGCATATGACTCTAAAGAATTTTTAGATGAGGAATAATTATAATGTTAAATTCAAAGGAAAGAACATATTTAAAATCTTTAGCACAAAAAGAAAAAGCTAAATTTCAAATTGGTAAAGAAGGATTATCAGAAAATTTAGCTAATGATGTTTTAAATTATTTAAATAAGCATGAATTAATTAAAATATCTATTTTACAAAATTCAGATGTAGAAAAAGATGATGCTATATCATTTTTTGAAGAATATGATATTGAATTTGTTCAATTTATTGGTAGAGTGTTAGTTTTATATAAGCATTCTGATAATGCTAAAGATCCTATTGTTTTACCAAAGAAACAATCTAAATAGAAGGTTTTAAAACAGTATAATTAAACCTATAAAACTATATAAAACTTCTAATTTATGATATATTATTAATATATTACAAGAA
>CAMJOZ010000087.1 GCA_946407635.1 uncultured Caryophanales bacterium | reverse complement strand
CAAGATAATATTAATGAGATTTGCTAGATGGTAAATCTCATTTTTTTATTAGGAGGGTATATATGACAAATCAAATTAAAAAAGCTGATATAATTGAATATTTAAAAAATGATAAAAAGAATATAGATCAAATAAGAAGCTTTTTTGATTGTGATTTAGATTATATAAAAAAGCTTCTAGATTCTTTAATAGATGATAATATTATTACCTTTTATAAAAAGGATAATAGATATGGCTTAAATAAAAAGAAAAAATATTCATTTAATGAATATAATTTAAGTACGGATTCTATATTAGAATTATTAAAAGATAGTGCTAAGCCACTAAGTATTATTTCTCATGAACTTGGTTCATCTTTAAATGATGCTAAATTATTATTAGATGAATTAATTAATAATGATAAGGTTTATAAAATTAATTCATATTATGGAGAAAAATATGCATTAATAATTGAAGGTACTATCACAAAAAATAGTATTGGTGATTTATATTTTAGAGATGAAAATAATAATTTAAAAATAAAAGAAAATGATAATAATATTTATGATGGAGATTTAGTTAGAATCTATAATGATGGAGATAATTCTCATATCATTAAATTATTAGAACATAGCCATAAATTTGTTGTAGGTATATTTAAGAAAAAATCTAAAACAAATAAAAAAACAGGTATAACAAAGAATAAATATTTTATTAGATCTACAATGAATAGATTTGAAGTTGATGTAATAATAGATGAAAAAGATATTAGTAATTTAGTGCCTGATATGATATTAAAGGCTGATTTAGTATATCAAGAGGATGGAACTATTATTGGTAAAAACATTAAAATAATAGGACATAAAGATGATCCAGGTATTGATATTACTGAAATAGCTTTAGAATATGGATTTGAATTAGAATTCCCTGATGATGTTATAAAAGAAACTAATAATATTCCTGATCATGTTTATGATGTTAAAGGTAGAATAGATTATAGAAATAAGAAGATATTTACAATTGATGGAGATGATTCAAAAGATTTTGATGATGCTATATCACTTGAAATATTATCTAATGGTAATTATTCTTTGGGCGTTTATATCGCAGATGTATCTAATTATGTTAAATGGGAAAGTCCACTTGATAAGGAAGCTTTAAAAAGAGGAACATCTGTTTATTTAGCTGATAGAGTTATTCCAATGTTACCACATAAATTATCTAATGGTATTTGTTCATTAAATGAAAATGAAGATAGATTAGTATTAGCTTGCATAATGGAAATAAATAAAAATGGTAAATTAATTAATTATGATATTAATGAAGGTGTAATTAAATCTATTCATAGAATGACTTATTCTAATGTAAATAAAATCTTTGATGGTAATTCTAAATTAATAGATAAATATAATGATATTTATGAAGATTTATTAAATATGAAGGAATTATCAGAAACATTAAGAAATCTAAGATCAAAAAAAGGTGCTTTAGAATTTGATGAATTAGAATATAAATTTAATTTGGATGATAATGGTAAGCCAATTGAAATAATAAAAAGAGAAAGAGGTATTTCAGAAAAGCTTATTGAATCATTTATGTTAATGGCAAATGAAACTGTTGCGTATCATATGAATATTATGAATTTACCAATTGTTTATAGAGTTCATGAGAAGCCTATTCAGGATAAATTACATGAAACATTTAATGAAATTAAAACAATGGGTGTAGATGTTAAAAATATTAAAAATGATATTCATTCTAAAGAAATCCAAAATGTATTAAAGGAAATAGAAAATAATCCTAATAGATTCATTATTAGTAATATGTTATTAAGATCTATGATGAAGGCTAAATACATGGGTGAATGCTTAGGACATTATGGTTTAGCAATGAATTATTATTGTCACTTCACATCTCCTATTAGAAGATATCCTGATTTAATGACTCATAGAATGGTAAAAGAATTATTACTTCATCCTAAAAATGATTTTGATAAAAAATTAAAATATTATAGTAGTGTTATACCAGAGGTTTCTTTAAGATCAAGTAAAGCTGAAAGAAGAGCTATTGATTGTGAAAGAGCAGTAGATGATATGTTATCAGCTTGGTATATGAATGACTTTATTGGTAGTGAGTTTGATGGTATAATTACATCAATAACTTCTTTTGGTATTTTTGTTCAAATCAAAAATGGAATTGAAGGTTTAATTTTATATAAGAATTGTTATGGATATTATTCATATGATTCAAAGAATCATCAAGCTGTATCGTTTAATAAAACATATAGTTTAGGTGATAAGGTTAAGGTTAAATTAGTTTCTTCAAATAAATTAACAAAAGAAATAGATTTTATTTTCAAGGAGGATAGTGAATATTATTATGGCGAATATTAGAATTATTTCACAAAATAAAAAAGCATCCTTTGAATATTTCTTACTTGATAAATTTGAAGCTGGTTTAAAATTAAAAGGTACTGAAATTAAATCAATAAGACAAAACAAATGTAATATTAATGATTGTTATGTAATATTTAAAAATAGTAAGCCTTATGTGTTAAATATGTTCGTAGCTAAATATGAAAATGGGAACATATTTAATCATGATGAATTAAGAACTAGAGAATTATTACTTAATAAAAGTGAAATTAATAAATTACAAACTAGAATAAAGCTTGAAGGCTTAACTATAGTTGCCACAAAGCTCTATTTTAAGGATTCTTTAGTAAAGCTTGAAATAGCTCTTGCTAAAGGTAAGAAGCTAGCAGATAAAAGAGAAGCTATTAAAGAAAGAGATACTAAAAGAAATATTGAAAAAATAATAAAAAATTCATATAAATAGTTGCGAAAGAAAAATAAAGTGCTATTATTTATATGAATTGAATATGGGCTTGTTTTGGATTCGCTGGGATTCATGAAGATTTGTAAGCATGTGGGAGTAGACTCCCTTAAAAACGTCGAGGTTTAAATAACCGCAAACGAAAACAATGATTATGCATTCTTAGCACAAAGAGGTAACTCTAGAGCTAATTATGCTTTCGCTTAATTAATATTATAAGCGGCTCACCCATTTATTTATCTACGATAGATGGCTTTGAGTTTTAATTTTGTAGATTATAATAGGTTTCTGCTATTCTAAGAGATTTATCGAATTTAATAGAATGTAGTTAGTTTTTGGTCTTTTTATCCGCTTAGGGCTAATGAAATTTTAGGATAAAATAAACATGTAGAAAGCAAGTTGAATTGGGTTTCATACGGGAGTTCGAGTCTCCCCAGGTCCACCAATAGAAATGGTATCCGAATACATTGGAATGTATAAATCTAATGGTTGTTTGGTTTTAGTTATATATTTAGACAAATAGAAGAACGCTTCGGCGTTTTTTCTTTTTACGCCAATCTTTCGGTTTTATATTCGCCAATCTTTCGGTTCTGAAAAAGTAAAATAAAAAAAATCAAAGTAAATATTCAAAAAAAACCGAAGCAAATCATCAAAAAAAACCGAAATGAATGCTACAAAGAGCTAAAAGTAAATAATGCTTCAAAATTGGCAAAAATAAGCACCTTTTTATATTTATGGTAGCAAAGCATAAAATTACAACCGAACACTTTTTAACGATTATTATCTTCTATATATTTTTTAATAATTCTTGTTTTGATATTGATATAATTTTAGTCATAACAAATCTCTTTTTACCTACATCTTTAATAGAAGAACCAATAGAATATATATCATCATCTATTATTAAAAATCTATCATATATTATATTATTTCTTTTTACTATTAAATTATGATTGATTTGGAATATATTAATATCTTGTTTAGTAATATTAGCTGAAGGTAATGTATATATAACAATAGGTATATTTATTTCATTTAACATATCTAATACAGTTATATCTATATATCCATCAATAATAATTATTTCTTTCATAGCAGATAGAAGAAGCTTCTTAATATATGAATCTTCTTCAAAAATATTATTTTCATAAAATAGCATATTTGATAATATATTATCAGTAGATTCAAGTGATAATAATCTATTATTTATATTTGATGTATTTTCAATCAAATTATTTACTTTATTATTTAATGTAATTATATTTTCTTGGCATTCAATACACCTTTTAGTATCTATTGAATAACCATTTAGTAAATATTGTTTTAAAACTGAATTGGCCCATTTCCTAAATTGTGTTCCTCTTTTTGAATTTACCCTATATCCTATGGCTATTATCATATCTAGATTATAATATCTAGTTGAGTATGTTTTTCCGTCTGCTCCAGTAGTTGCGTTTTCCGCAACAACTGAAAAATTCAATTCACCTTCATCTAAAATATTCTTAATGTGTCGTGAAATTCTAGACTTATCTACATTAAATAATAATGTTAAATCTCTTTGTGTTAACCATACAGTCTCCTCATCAGGGGATACATTTACATCTAAGCTGAATTCTCCATCTTCAAATTTTATCAATTCATATTTCTTTTCGTTATTATTAATCATATTTTCCTCCTAGTTTTCTCAAAAAGAAAAGCCTTACTGTATTTCTAAAATAGACCCTATAAAGTAGACACATATAAAAAAAGGTGGATTCTACTTTGTA
>CAMJOZ010000086.1 GCA_946407635.1 uncultured Caryophanales bacterium | reverse complement strand
ACTATTATTACATTAATGGCTGTTAAGGGTATTAATAAATTATCAAAGATTACTGGTATGGTCGCTTCAACATATCAAGCTACATCTGGTGCTGGTGCGGCTGGTCCAGTAGAATTAAGAGATCAAGAAAAGGCATTACTTGAAAATGGTGAAATTAAGAGTGAAGTATTCTCTTATCAAATTGCTGAAAATGTAATTCCTCATATTGGTTCATTCTTAGATAATGGATATACAACAGAAGAAATGAAGATGCAAAATGAAGGTAGAAAGATTATGCATTTACCTGAATTATTAGTAAATTGTACTTGTGTCAGAGTTCCAGTTGTAAGATCTCATTCAATTTCAGTTACTGTTTATACTGAAAAGGAATTAAGTGTTGAAGAAGTTCAAAACGCAATCAAGAATGAGGATGGTTGTGTATTATATGATGATCCTGAAAACAAGAAATATCCAATGCCAATTGTAACATCTGATCAAGATTTAGTTTATGTTGGTAGAATTAGAAAAGATTTAGTTTGTAAAAATGGTATTGCTTTATGGTGCTGTGGTGACCAAGTTAGAAAAGGTGCTGCTACTAACGCTGTACAAATCGCTATTAAGCTTATCGAATTAAAGGAGAATAACTAATGCTAGTTGTTGCTAAATTTGGTGGTAGCTCACTTTCTTGTGCTACTCAATTTGAAAAAGTTAAGAATATCTTACTTTCTGATCCTAAAAGAAAAATTGTAGTATGTAGTGCTTTAGGAAAAAGAGATAAAGAAGACACTAAAATAACAGATTTATTATATATTTTACATGCACACCTTAAATATTCAGTTCCTTATCAAGATATTTGGGATATGATTTATAATAGATTTATTGGTGTTCAAAAGGATTTAAATATTTCTTATGATATTAAATCTGATTTAGATTCATTAAAGAATGAATTAAACAAAAATATTAGCCAAGATTATTTAGTATCTAGAGGTGAATATTTAACATCTAAATTAATGGCTGCTTATATTGGCTATGAATTTGTTGATGCTAAAGATTTATTAAGATTTAATTATGATGGTAAGCTAGATGAGCAATTAACTGAAAAGAATGTTAAATTAGCGTTCTCTAAAGGTGGTAAGATTGTAGTTCCAGGTTTTTATGGTGCTTATCCTAATAATTCAGTTAAATTATTATCAAGAGGTGGATCTGATGTTACAGGTTCTATTCTTGCAAAATGTTTACAAGCTACAGTTTATGAAAACTGGACTGATGTTTCTGGTATTTTAGCTGCTGACCCTAGAATTATTAAAAATCCTAGAGCTATTAAAGAAATCACTTATGCTGAATTAAGAGAATTATCTTATATGGGTGCGTCTGTTTTACATGAAGAAACAGTATTCCCTGTTCAACAATTAAACATTCCTATTAATTTAAGAAATACTAATGAACCTGAAAATGAAGGTACAATGATTAGAAATGAATGTACTGATACATCTAATGTAGTTACAGGTTTAGCTCGTAAGAAGGATTTCTTATCATTCAATATTTCAAAGGATCATATGTCTAATGAAGTTGGATTTATGAGAAAGGCTTTATCAATATTTGAAAAATATAATGTATCAATTGAACATGTTCCATCTGGAATTGATTCATTTTCTGTTGTTACATCAGGTTCAAGTGTTGATAAATATAAATATGAAATTGTTACTGATTTAAAGCGTGAACTTGATTGTGAAGTAACAATTGAAGCTGATTTAGCTCTAGTAGCTATAGTTGGTAGAAATATGGCAAAAAGAAGTGGTATTTGTGCAACAATATTCCAAGCTTTAGGCCAAGAAAAAATTAATGTTAAATTATTAGCTCAAGGACCTAGTGAATTAAATATAATTATTGGTGTTTCTGCTAATGATTATGAGAAAACATTACAAGCTTTATATGAAAGCTTAGTAAGATAATTGATAATAAGACTTAGATTTTATCTAGGTCTTTTTTTCTTAAATACGCTTTCAAGTTTTATATCACATAATTTTGTTATAAAATTATGAAGGTTGAGGTGAAATCATATGAAAAAAATTAGATTGATTTGTTCTTTATTATTTGTTGGGATTATATTTTTAGTTTCATCATGTGGAACTAATAATAATTTTGCTTCATGGACTGAAGGCTGTGATTCTTTAAATAATTTAACTAGTTATGTTGAGGATGCAACAAACAAGAATTCTAAAAACTATATTCCAGTTGAAGATAGAATAGCTGTGTTTGATATGGATGGAACTTTAGTTGGTGAATTATATCCTTGTTATTTCGAATATTTATTATTTTGTCATAGAGTATTAGATGATAATACTTATACAGCTGCGACAGATAAAATGAAGGAAACAGCTAATTTAATTAAAAAAAATAAATATACTTGGAATATGAAGGAAAAGAATATTACATTAGATCATGCTGAAGGACAAGCACAAGCATTTGCTGGAATGAAGGAAGATGAATTCATTAAATATGTAAAGGATTTTGCTAATACAAATGCTGAAGGCTTCAATAATTTAAAATATATTGATGCCGCATATAAGCCAATGATTGAGGTGGTTGATTATTTACAAAAGAATGATTTTAAAACATATATTGTAAGTGGATCTGATAGATTTATTTGCCGTGCTTTAGCTAGTGAGGTATTTAATGTTCCATATGATCAAATTATCGGTATGGATACTACTATTGTAGGTAAAAGCCAAAATGATACTGATGGATTAGATTATCAATTAAACCAAGGTGAGGATGTAGTAAAAGGCGATAGCTTATTAATTAAGAATTTAAAGATGAATAAGGTTGTTGCTATTACAAAGGAAATAGGTAAACAGCCAGTGCTTGCATTTGGTAATAGTGACGGTGATACTAGTATGCTAAATTATGCTATCAATAATACTAAGTATAAGGGACAAGGCTATATGCTAGTTGCTGATGATATTGATAGAGATTATGCAAATCTAGAAAAAGCAGAAAGCTTAAGAGCTACGTGGAAAGAAAAGAATTTCAATGTTATTTCTATGAAAGACGATTTTAAAACTATTTATGGTGAAAATGTAACTAAAAGTAATTAGAGGCATTGCCTCTTTTTTCTTTGCATAAAAATCTATTTGTGTTATTTTTTCCTTTTTATTTTATTAATTTATAAATATAATTTAATTAATAAAGGAGGCGAGAATATGTTTAAGTTCTTAAAAAGTATGTCTTGGTACATAAAAAAGAATTGGTATAGATATATTCTTGTCTTATTTTTTGGTTTGGTAGGAACTTTTTTAAATTTATTACCAACATGGATTATTGGTAATTTAACTGCTGCGATAGATAAAGGTGAATTAACCGAAGATTTTTTAATATACAAAATATTAATTCCATTTGTTTGTGTTGTTGTTGCGATATATGTTAATCAATTAATAAGAAGAACATGTATGAATTTCTTAACAACAAACATTTATTACAATTTACAAGATAGATATATGAAGGCTATTTTATCTCAGGATGCTGAATTTTTTGAAAGATTCCAATCTGGAGATTTACTTGTAAGAGCTATCGGTGATATTAAAACAGTTAAATTTAGTGCTGGTAATAGATTATTAAATATATTTGTTGAAATTATTAATGTTATCGCAGCCTTTGTAATGCTAATATTAATTGATCCACTTTTAGCTTTATGTTGTTTTATTCCTTTAACTTCTATATTAATAACTAATTTAATATTAAAGAGTAAGGTTAAAGAGAACTGGAAAAGAGTTAGAGAAAAAACTTCTGAAATGGGTAATGTTGTACTTGAAAGTATAACTAATGTTAAAACAGTAAGAGCTTATTCTAAAGAAGAAGATACATATCAAAAGAATTTAAAATATTCACAAGAAACTTATGAGGTTGAAAAAAAGAATTTAAAAATTAATGTAATATTCCAGCCTTTATTTCAATTTATTGTATCTATATCTACATTGATTTGTTTTTCTTTAGGTGCTTATTTTTATTATATTGGTAGAATAACAGAGCTTGCTGATTTAGTTAAGTTCTCAATGTATTTAGGATTATTCCAAACACCATTAACTAATATTGGTAATATGATTAATAATTTCTACCAATCATTAATTAGTGCTGATAGACTTAATGAAGTTTATGATTCAAAAAGTAAAATTGTTGAAACTGAAACTCCAATTGAAGGTGAAATATCAACTATTGAATTTAAAAATTTCACATTCAATTTCCCTGGAGATGAATATTCATCACTTTATGATATTAATTTAAAAATTAATAAGGGTGAAACAATTGGTATTGTTGGTAAAACAGGTTCTGGTAAATCATCACTTGTTAAGCAATTAATGAGACAATTACCTACTAATCCTAATCAATTATTTATTAATGGAAAGCCAATAGAAGAATATGATAAAGAAGCTATCAGAACTCATATGGCTTATGTTCCTCAAGAACATGTATTATTCTCAAGAAGTGTTTATGATAATGTTGCTTTAGGTTCGAAAGAACCTAGTGAGGATGATATTAAGCTTGCAGTTAAGCTAGCTGATTTTGAAAAGGATGTAGATGATTTAAATGATGGCTTAAATACTGTTGTTGGTGAATACGGTGTTACCTTATCAGGTGGTCAAAAACAGCGTTTAGGTATCGCAAGAGCCTTACTTAGAAATTCAGATATATTAATATTAGATGATTCGTTATCGGCTG
>CAMJOZ010000085.1 GCA_946407635.1 uncultured Caryophanales bacterium | reverse complement strand
ATATTAATTAGTGTTCCTAAAGAATATCCAATGGTTAAAATCGAAGAGGATTTAAAAAATAATCCAAACGTTAGATATTTTGATAAAAGATAAAAAGAGTTCACAATTTGTGAACTCTTTTTTTAACTATATAATTTTCTTTTTTTCTTTAAAGATAATTCAGGATATTTCTTTTCTTTATTAATGAACTTCTTCTTATCTTGATGACATATTTCATAGGCTGCGTGCTTACCTGTAAATACAGCGATTGGAAGTCCACCTGGAGACATTAGCCATTGTCCTGTAAGCATAAAATTCTTTAAGCCTTTAACAACTCCAGAACGCATTAAGCCTTTACCACTCTTAGTTGAAATATAAGACATATACGATCCACGATATGCATTTAAATATCTTTCATATGTAAGTGGAGTTGTAACATCAATTAATTCAAGATCATCATCAGTAAGCTCAAAATAATCCTTAACATATTCTTTTACAGATAAACCAACTTGACGTTTAGCTTCTAAATAATCCTTTTTAGTAGTGAATTGTTTAAAATAATCATAAACCTCATCTTGAACAGGAATTAATAATGAAACTGTAGTTGGTTCATTTTCATCTTTTTTAGTATATGAATGATTTCTCATTGATAATCTATCAATCTTTTCAGGTCCAATATATAGATCATGGGCATCAACAACCATCATACGAGCCTTATCACTAATATTCTTAGTAATCTTATAAACAACTAATACAGCTGTGTTTAATGGATATGTATCATAATCTGCGAATCTCTTTTTGAAATAATCTTCTGTATATTTATTTTCAAGTAAATCATATAAAACATGATGTACATCGGCAGATGCGACAACATAATCAGATAATCTTTCTTCACCATTCTTTAATCTAATACCAATAACCTTACGGTTATTATCTACTAAGATTTTAGATATTTCAGAGCTTGTAAAGATTTTACCACCCTTAGATAAAACATTAGCTTCCATGTTTTTAGCGAATTGTAATGAGCCACCCTCAATTACACCTGCATCATGTAATGTTAATGCGTGCATAATGTAAAAGAATGAATGAACATTATATGTTGATGCACAAACATGCTCAAATACATATCTTAATTTATAATTCTTAAATCTAGATGCATATTCCTTGCTACTCATATGCTTATATCTTAAATAATATGGAGCCATTGGTAAAAAGCCTAGACCAAATTTAGTTAATTCAAATAAATTCATATGTCTTATAGGCTTTTTTACAGGAACAGCGACATGTTGATAAGCTTTAATAGCTCTAATGAAGCCCTTTATTCTTCTTTTATCCTCAGGTGCTACTCTCAATAATTCTTCTTCAAGCTTTGTGATATTAGCATAAATAGTAACTATATCACCATCATCAAATTTGAATTTTGTAAAATAATCAGAGAATTCAATTTTAGTATTTTCATCAAAAGCACCAACATGAGTCCATACAGGATAGAAATCAGAATATTTATCAACACCAATAATCCAGTGTGCACATCCATCAATTTCAACACCTTTTCTTGTCCAGGCAGTACATTCACCACCTGTTATATTATGTTTTTCATATATTTCTACATCATAATTATTGTCAAGCAAATAAGATGCACATGCCATTCCAGATACACCAGCGCCAATAATTATAACCTTTTTCTTAGAATTATTTGTTTTCATATGCATTGCTCCCAACAAACAAAATACATCGTTATTTTACTATAAAACTGCTAATATTTAAAGACCTATTTATTTATAAATAGAAAATAGACACCCCTGGTGTCTATTTCTATTAAATAATTATTAAAATTATTCTTCAGTCTTTTCTGCCTTAGGTGCTACTACTTGCTTACCCTTATAGTAACCACAGTTTGAACAAACTCTATGAGCTAAAGTTAATTCACCACAGTTAGGACAAGTAATCATTCCTGGAACAGATAATGCTAAATGAGAACGTCTCATTCTCTTTTTCATCTTTGATACACGACGAAAAGGTACTGCCATTAGTATATCCTCCTATAATAAATTTTTTAAATCCTTAAATGGGTTATTGTTGAATTCCTCATCTAAGTCTTCATCTTCTATCTCATCAACAAATTCATGATTTGATATAGACATAGGTTTTTCTGATAATATTAATTCAAAGATAGCTTCTTTAGTATCTAAGGTTGTCCCTTCAATAATAAATGAATCATCTCTATTATTATCAGTAGAATAAAATTCTTCGCCTTTAGTATTTATTTCATATTCAATATCTTCAAAAGATACTGAATCTTCTAAAACTAATACAACATGAATATCAAAATTTAACTTATAAGTATCATCATTATATTCATTAATAATAGTTTTTATATTTGATTCTTTAACATTTTTAATATTTTCAAAACCTATTAATTCATCAAAATTTACATCATCAATAAATTCATAAGGCATATTGAATTTTCTTAATTGAGCTAACGCAAATTTCATAATTTCACCCTAGCCTTAATAATTATAAATTTGAGATGAATAAAAGTCAAGAAAAAACTAATTTTTAAAAACTCATATCTATATTATTAAAGCATTATTTAAATTCTAATTTGATATCTACTAATCCTTCATAAAAATCATCTTCATGAGTAACTAAAATAACTGAACCTGGAAATGCTGAAATAGATTCCCATAATTCAGCCTTAGATAAAGGATCCAGATGATTAGTAGGTTCATCAAATACTAATATATTAGATTTTTTCATAGTCATTAGTGCTAATCTAATTTTTGTTTGTTCTCCACCTGATAATGTTTTAATTGGTCTTAAGGCTAATTCTCCTTTTATACCAGCTAAAGCTAAAATACTTCTTAATTCACCATCAGTTTTTAAATGATAAAAATATCTTAAATAATTAATAGCATTAACATCATCTTTAAATTCTTCTTCTTGTTTAAAATAATTCAAATCAGCTGAATTATTCCATTTATATTTACCTGAAATTGGTTTAATTACGTCCATTATTGTTTTTAATATTGTAGATTTACCAATACCATTTTGACCTAATATAACAACCTTTTGATTATGCTCAAGTAAAAAATTAAGATTCTCTAAAACTGGCTTATTATCATAACCAACTGTTAAATTATCTAATTTTAATACTTCTTGACCTAATCCCCTTGAAAATGGGAATGTTAGATGCATAGGTTCATGATTTTTAGGCTTTTCAAGCTTTTCTAATCTTTCAAGCATTTTTCTTCTTGATTGAGCTTGTTTAGTTGTTGTTGCTCTAACAATATTTTTCTTAATGAAATCTTCTGTTCTTTTAATAAAAGCTTGTTGATTATTATATTCACTTAAATATTTTTCATCTCTTAGTTTTTTCTCTTCTAAATATTTTTTATATGGCATATTATATCTAGTTAAAACTTTATTAGATAAATTATAAACAACCATACCAATATTATTTAAAAATTCTTCATCATGAGATATTACAACAAATGCTTTTTTAAAATCATTTAGATATCTAGCTAACCATTCTATATGTTCCTTATCCAAAAAATTGGTAGGCTCATCCATTAATAATACATCTGGTGCGTCTAATAATAATTTAGCTAAATAAACCTTAGCTCTTTGTCCACCTGATAATTTAGTTAAATGAGTATCTAATCCATATTCAGCTATTCCTAAACCATTAACCATATTACCTAATGTAGAATCAATCCAATAAAAATTCTTTTTTTCTAATTCTTCTTGAATTTGATTGGCATAATCTAAATATTTATCATAATCTTTAGGATCACATGCTGATAACATTTCATAATAAGAATTCATCTTCTTTTCTTTTTCAAATAAATCCTTAAAAGCATCAATAATATAATCTTTAATTGATATATCATTATTAACCTTTAAATGTTGATCTAAGTATGCATATTTAATATTATTTAACCATTCAATCTTTCCAGCATCAGGTATTAAATTTTTAGAAATAAGATTCATAAATGTAGATTTCCCAGTTCCATTTTCACCTACAAGTACGATATGGTCTTGAGGTAGTATCCTAAAATCTACACTATTGAATAATTCCTTATCATCATATTTAAATTTTAATCCACTAACCTCTAAAAGTGCCATAATCTATTATCTCTTCTTTATTTTTCGTTTTAAAAAATTTATTATTTCTTCACTCTCGTCATCTTTAATGATTGTATAAAATTGACTTTTACCAACCATTATATAAAAGAATTCTTTTGTTTCAATATAAGGTGGAAGATCCTTATATTTTCTTTCTTCATGACCACTTGATTGTTCTGATTTTAAATTAATAACCATTTTGTCATCATAAAAAGAATAGTGGAAACTTAAAGTACTAATATTCTTTCTAGTGAAGAACAAAGGTATCAATAAATATACTAAGTCAACTAAAATAGTTACACCTAACGCAACACCACCTAGTACGATAAAAGTTGTGTCATTATTAATTATAGATAAAACAAGGAGTACTATACTTAACAAAGATAAAATTGCAAAAACAATAAACAACAAAAATACAGATTTTCTTAGATAAGTAACATTAGCTTTATTGATTACTCTAGCATTTAAATCTTGGTTTAATCTATATTTTTCTTCTTCCATTATTTTAATTCCTCATTAAACTTTTTAATCATATTGATGAATTCATCAATAGATACTGTAACTTGATTTTGTTCACCATATCTACGATAAGTAACAGTATTTGATTCAACTTCCTTATCACCAATAACTAATTGGAATGGAATCTTCTTCATTTGAGCTTCTCTAATCTTATAGCCTAATTTTTCATCTCTATAATCAGCTTCAA
>CAMJOZ010000084.1 GCA_946407635.1 uncultured Caryophanales bacterium | reverse complement strand
GTTGAAAAAAGAAGAGGTCAGGATGGGCAGTTTGTTTTTACTGATGATGATGGATCAAGAGTAGAAATTGATAATCATTCAATTAAAGCTTTCGATAAAGATGGGACTGAATTAAAAATAGATAAAAAGAATAAAATAATATTATCTATTATAGATTCATTTATATTATTATTAACTTTAACTGGCTATTTAGTATGGTCACTAGTATTTAATGCTTGGGAAGTTTCATGGACTTTATGGGTATTAATGCCTGCAGTTATGTCTATTTTTGAAGCTATATTTAAAAAACAAATAACTAAATTTGTATATCCATGTTTAGTAACATTCTTATATTGTTTTTTAGGTATGCAATTTGGTTTATGGCATCCATTCTGGTTTTTATTTATTACTATTCCATTTTTCTATATTATTGGTGATATGTTTGATAAATATATTTTTAAAACAAAGCCAATTGATGATGAAGATGATGATGACGATGAAGATGAAGATGATTAATAATAGTATCTTAAATAATTAGTCTTAGATTCCCAATCTAAGGCTTTTATTTTTCTTAAACTTGAATATATTTATCATAAATGATAAAATATCTAAGGTTTATCAAAAAGGGGGTATATTTTATGTTAGAAAAAATTAATAATAGTAAAATAACAGAAGAAATATACTGTCTTGCGATAGCAGTTGCCTCAGTATTAGGATGGTATTTTAATTCACATTGGGGTTATATGGCTATAGTTCCAATTACTATGGTTGGTGTAATATTATTAAATGATTTTAAGTATTTGGCAATATCAATTTTAGGATTCATATTCGCTAATGGTAATATGTTTTCTAGTGATGCATCTAATGTTGCTCCTATGCAGATGATTATATCTGCTGGATTAATACTTATCATAGCTTTAATCTATGTTATTAGAAATGGTATTCATTTAAAGAAAGTAAAATCTGGTAAAGCATTATTGTTACTTGCAATAATGTCACCAATTCCTTTGATTTATCATAATATAATTCGAAAAGAAGATAGCGGATTATATTTCTTATATTTTAATTATTTGTTATATTTTTTAGTTTATTTATTATTCTTATTCATTCTAGATAAGAAATCCTTTAGATTTATAAAATTATCTATGGGATATATGGCCTTGCTTTTAGCTATGGAATGTATTTTATATGTTTATAATAATGGATTTATTAAAGGCTATAATATGGGCTGGGGTGTATGTAATGAAGCTGGCATATTAATGATGTTTGGTGTACCATTTGTATTCATTGATTTAATTAAAGCTAAAAAATTAGAAGAATTATTAATTCCAACTGGTAAGATTGGTATTATTGTATTTGGTATGTTCGCCTCAACATCTAGAGGAACATATTTATTTGGTTTTGTTTTATTGTTATTATTATCTATTTGGACTATTATTAGAAGTCAAAAGAAATTATCAATTATATTTTTAGTTTTAATGGCTTTAGGATTAGTATTATTATGCATTCATTTAAATTATGGATTTATAGATTTCTTTGAGAGAATTAAAGAAGAAATATTTGAAACTGGATTAAGTTCATCAGGTAGATTTGATTTATTTAGTGCTGCGGCAGATATATGGGCAACTGATTTCTTAACAGTTACATTTGGTAATGGTTGGGTAGCTGAATACGCATCTGAAAGATTCCCAATGATGAATGTGTATGTTGTTTATCATTCAACATTCTTCCAAATGCTCGCAACACTTGGTGTTTTAGGTGTTATTATACTTTTATTCCATTTCTATGAAAAATATAAACAAGTATTTAAATTTGAATTATCAATTAGTGTTTGTTTATTCTTAGGTTATTTATTAGTTGATATTTATGGAATGATTGATAATACATATGGTATGTATTATTATATGTTGCCATTAGTTATTGTTATGGCATCACTTGATAATTTAGATAAGAAAACTAGTATTGATTTGATTTAGTTGATAGGGGGAATCAATTATGGTTAAGTTTAAGGTTATTACTGATTCAACTGCAGGTTTAACAAAAAAAGAAATTGAAGATTTAGATGTTACTGTATTACCACTAACTTTATCTTATGATGGTAAAGATTATAGAGATGGTATTGATATTAATACAGATGATTTTTATGATTTGGTTTTTAAATCACAAGAAAAGAAGGGTTTAAAAAGATTTGATTTTTTAGGATTATCAAAAAGAGATTCAAAAGAATTCCCTAAAACATCAATGGTATCACCTGGTGTGTTTGCAGAAGCATATGAAAAAATATTAGCTGAAGGATATACACCTGTTGTATTAACTATAACTAGTGTATTAAGTGGTACATATCAAAGTGCTGTTGTTGCTAAAGATATGATTGATGATGGAGATAAGGTTATAGTTGTAGATTCTTGTACTGCCTTAGGTAGTGTTAAGGTAATGATTAAGGCATTACTTATGGAAGAATATGAAACTAAAGAGGATATAATTAATAAAATAGATTATTTGAAAAAGCATGTTAATTATTTAGCTGTAATGGATACTTTAGTTTATTTATATAAGGGTGGAAGAATGGGAAGATTCTCATCAATGTTTGCTAACTTCTTACATTTTAAGCCTATTATGCAATTAGATTATCGTGGAGTAATTACTCCTGTTGAAAAGCCAAGAGGCTTAAAACATGCATTTAAGGGTATTAATGATTTATTAGATAAAGATCCAATAGATTTCAATTATCCAGTTGAATTTGGTTATTCAACTCAAATAGAAAATGTACAAGGATTAATAGAATCATGTAAGCCACATTTAAAGGGTGAATATACATTATGTCAAATATCACCTGTTATTGGTGCTTATGTTGGTCCTGGTGCGTCAGCTTTATTTTATATTTCTACTCATGAAGTAGATAAAAAATTAACAAAGGAATGATTATTATGAAAACTTATAATGATTTAGCTAATTTAATATTTCCAGATATTAATTTAACAATCGATGATTTAGAAAAAAGATATCCTAAAAGAAATTTACCTGAAGGTGCGATGGTTACTAGATTCGCACCATCACCTACTGGTTTTTTACATACTGGTAGTTTATTTACATCTTTGATTTCTTCTAGATTTGCTAAACAATCTGGTGGTGTATTTTATATTAGACTTGAGGATACTGATACTAAAAGAGAAATTGAAGGTAGTGGAGAATCTTTATTAAAGCAATTAAAGGTATTTGGTGTTGAGCCTGATGAAGGATATTTATCTGATAGTAAAGAAATTGGTAATTATGGTCCTTATAAACAATCAAATAGAGCTGATATTTATAAGGTAGTAATTAAGCATTTAATAAGTATTGGTAGAGCTTATCCTTGTTTTTATACACAAGAAGAATTAAGTGAATTAAGAAAAAAACAAGAAGCAGAAAAAGTAATTCCAGGTGTTTATGGTATTTATGCTAAATATAGAGATTTAACTCCTGAAGAGGCAATCAATAAGATTAATAATGGTGAAAACTTCATTATTAGATTTAAATCTATGGGTGATCATAATAATAAAATTAAATTCCATGATGAAATTAGAGGAGATTTAGAATTAACTGAAAATGATCAAGATATAGTTATTTATAAATCTGATGGCTTACCAACATATCACTTTGCTCACTTAGTTGATGATCATTTTATGAGAACAACAGTTGTAACAAGAGGAGAAGAATGGCTACCTTCACTTCCTATTCATCTAGAATTATTTGATACATTAGGATTTGAAAGACCTAAGTATGCTCATTTCCCTGTTATTATGAAGGTTGAAAATGGTAATAGAAGAAAATTATCAAAAAGAAAAGATGCTGAGGCAGCGTGTTCTTTCTTCTTAGAACAAGGTTATCCAGTATATGGATTTATTGAGTATTTATTAACTATTGCTAACTCTAATTATGAGGAATGGAGAAATAGTAATCTAGATAAAGATTTTTATGATTTCAAATTATCATTTGATAAAATGAGTTTAGATGGAGCTTTATTTGATTTGGAAAAGGTTGAATCTATTTCTAAAGAAAGAATGGCTTATAGAAAAGCTTCTGATTTGGCTAATGAAGTAGAAGCATGGGCTAAAGAATATAATCAAGAATTTTATAATAAGATAGTTAATAATAAAGATTTCTTAGTTAATATTTTAAATATTGAAAGAGAAAAGGATAATCCTAGAAAGGATTATGCTAAATATTCTGATATTTATCCTATTATTTCATTCTTCTATGATGATGTATTTAATAATATTGATAAAAATACATTAGATTGGACTGTAATGAAATCTAAAGGTGAATTTAAAGAAGTAGATAAATCTATCATTAAAGAATTCTTAATCGATTATATGAATAATTATAATGTAGATATTGATGAAGAATCTTGGTTTAATAATTTAAAGGATTTAGCTAATAAATATAAATTCACATCTGATAGAAAAGCTTATAAAAATAATCCTAATGATTTTAATGGTCAAGTTGGAGACGCTGCTGGCTTTATTAGATTAGCTTTAGCAGGAAGAAAGAATACACCTAATATTTATTTTGTACAAAAAATATTAGGTAAAGATAAGGTATTTAATAGAATTAATTCTATTATTGAAAAATTTTAATTTGAAAAAATAAATTATTATGATATCATTATATGTGCGTGGATTCGCACATATAGTCTTGGCCGATTGGTGAAATGGTTAACACATCGCCCTCTCAAGGCGACATTCATGGGTTCGAACCCCATATCGGTCACCATTAGGAGATTCAGACGAACATTACTGTTCGTCTCAGACCGTTGACAAACTACTACTTTTTGGAGAAATCCAATGGGTAGTAGTTTTA
>CAMJOZ010000083.1 GCA_946407635.1 uncultured Caryophanales bacterium | reverse complement strand
TATAAACATAAGAAAAGAGGCTGAGAAACTAATTTAGTTTCTTAACAGCCCCTTTGTTTTATTTATATTCAAATTTTATTTGATTTCTATTATATGTTACAGTAACATATCCACCAACCTTAACAGGTAAGGATGGACCTATATGACTTATTGATGCATCAAGTAAAATAGGCTTATTGAAATCTTTTAATACACTTAAATAAGAATCTTTCATTGATAATCCAAATGATTTATCAAAATAATTATTTGATCTACCTATAATAAACATATCTACATTATCAAACCAACCAGCATATTTTAATTGGATTAATGCTCTTTTTAATGATATTGAATTTAAGTCACATGCCTCCATAAAGAAGATTATTCCTTCATCCTTATGCTTATTAATATAATTAATTGTATTATCATATTTAGTACCACATAATGTTACTAGGCAGTCTAAACATCCACCGATGATTCTACCATTTACTGGTTCATTATAATTAATAGCTTTAATTTTAGCTTTATTATCACATACATATTTATGAATAGGTGTTTCATCTAAATCATTTAAAATGAATTCTTTATATGTTTTAAATATTTTTTCATTATTAATCATTCGATATGTGTCAAGTGATTCATATTCAAGTGGTAAATAACAAAAGCCTTGGGCGTTTACACCATATATTGTTTCCATATCATTTATTGTTGTTAATGTATAAGTTAAATTAGTATTATCTGAAAAACCAATAAATGTTTTATTTTTAAGCTTAGTAAAATCAAGATATTCTAATATCTCAACCATTACTTCACCACCACCAACACTCCAAATTATATCTGAATCACTATTAAAAGCATCCATAATTTCTTTAGCGCGTAGCTCTTTAGTATTAGATGATGCTACACCTTTTGCCATATAAACATTTTCACCAATTTGATATTCAAATCCTAATTTTTTAAAGATTTTTAATGATTCTTTAAATCTTTCTTTATAGGGACTTGTAGTAACACCAAAAGAAGGTGCGACAAAATATATTTTTTTATTCATTTAAATCACCATTTTTATTATACAATAAAAAACCTAATTTATATTAAAAATAATACTACATTTTAATTATTATTTATGTTATAATTTTTCTAGTTTGAGAGGTGATTAATTTGGCAATTGAAGATTTTATTAAAAGATTAATTACTCATGAAAAGAAAGAGAAGATAGTTAAGAATCCTGGAGTTATTGGCCATTATGATTCTAAACCATTTCATAATTTTCGTTATGCATTAATATACGCTGAACAAATTCCTGTAATTGAAGGAGAAGATTTAGAAGTATTTTCAAGAGTATATAAAAATGTAACATTTGTTAATATTTTGGTAAACAAAGATATTGAAATAAATTTAGATGAATATAAATATGAAGCATTAAAACCATTATTAATTGATAAGGGTGTTAAGGCTACTGATAAATCATGTGTTCTTATGTTGTTTCAACATTATACTCAAAACGCTGTTAATTTATGTTGTAAGTTTTCAAACTCAAATAAAAATCATTTTGAACAAGGCTTAATTTATAACCCTAAATATGTTCAAATGGATTTTTATAGACCTGTTCCTAAATATATGGTTAGGATGTACACTCGTTTTTGTGAGAATCTATATTTTGATTTAGCATTTATAGATCCAGATAGAGGTTAATTATGAGAAATATTAAAGCTAGATATTTATGGATAACAAGTTTAGTATTATTTTTAGCAGGTATCGGTTTAATATTCGCATGTGTATATACAAAAGATAGCTTAAATAGAGTAATGGTTGTTATTATGGCGATTGATTTTGTTTTATTAACATTTACTATTCAATTCGCGACAACTAAGAGCTTAAAATTTAAACCTAAAAAGGTTAATTATATTACTAAAGAATATAAAAATACTAATAGCTTAGCTAAGGTATTGGTTGATAAAGGCTTTGAAAAAAGATCAAGAAGCTATGGAGATTCATATTTATTAATAAAGAATAAGAATGCTTATAAGGTTGTTTTAGTTTCTGATCCTTTAAGCTATTTTAATAATGATGAAGATAACGAAGAAGTAAAAAAAGAAAATACTGAGCTTGATGAATGTAATGTATTTATTGGTGTTGAAGTATTTTTAAGTACTAATAGTGATTTAGTTTCTAAGCTACCTGATTTTACATTAGAAGGTGGAAGAATCTATTATACTGCATTAGAATATAAAGGTAATAATAATTATTTATGCCATAATTATGTAAAACCTAATAAGGATCATATAGAGGCGTTTAATAATTTATTAGAGATGTTAGGATTTGTAGATAATAATGGTATTGAAGAATAATTCAATACCTTTTATTTCAAGGTGGTGGTTTTATGTGGAGCTTTAAAAAGCCTGAATATGGTAATCAAATAAGAGTTAATAGAGGTTTATATTATCATCATGGTATATATGAATCAGATGACTGCGTTTATCAATTCGCATCACCTGAAGGTGCTGAAATTTCACCTGAAACTGCAGTTGTATGTACAACTACATTAGAAAAATTCTTAAATGGTGGAGATTTAGAAGTAAGAGAATATACCGAAGAAGAATTAAAAGAATTAAAGCCAAAGGATGAAATAATTAAATATGCCAAGGATCATTTAGGAGAAATGGGATATAATTTGATTAGTAATAATTGTGAGCATTTTTCTAATAGATGTGCTTTTGGTAAATCTGAAAGTGAACAGGTTAATAATATTTTTTCATTATTGGGAGGTTTTTTCTCATGAGATGTGGAATAGATATTGGTGGTACTACAGTTAAAATTGGATTAGTTGATAATTATGAAATAAAAGAAACAATTGTAATTGAAACAAAGCCTGAAACATTATTTGACGATATTTTTTCTAAAATAAATGAATATAAGGATAAAATAGATTTTATTGGCTTTGGTATTCCAGGAAATGTTAAAAATAATTATATTAATAGAATGCCTAATATAGGTCTTTCAGATATTGATTTAAATTTATTAAAGAAAAAATATAATATTTCTTGTGATATTAAATCAAGTAATGATGCTAATTGCGCAGCGTTAGGTGAAGCGTTATTTGATAATAACAATGATAGCTCATATTTTATTACACTTGGAACTGGTGTTGGTGGAGGATATGTTCTTGATGGAAAGGTAATCGATGGACATCACGTTGCCTGTGGTGAAATAGGACATATTAGAATTGATGAGAAACATCAATATAAATGTACATGTGGACTTTTTGGATGTTTAGAAACTGTTGCAAGCGCGACAGGTATAGTTAGATTATTTAATGAATATTATAAGGATTATAATACAAATATACCTTGTGATAATGTTAATGCTAAGGTTATATTTGATTATGCTAAGGCTGGCGATGAATTAGGATTAAAGGTATTAGAAGAAGTATCTGAATATTTAGGTAAGGCTTTAGCAATATTAGCTGTCACTAATGATGTCAAGACATTTTATATTGGTGGTGGTGTAGCTGAATGTGGGGAGTTTTTAATTAATAGAATTAAAAATTATTATTTGAAGTATTCTTTTTATGCATGTAAGAATACTGAAATTAAATTAGCAAAATTGGGAAATAAAGCTGGAATGATTGGAGCGGCATATCTATGAAAGTGACACCAAGAGCTGTTAAAATTTATAAACCAGAGGTTTTGAATTGTCCTAAATGTCAAGCTAGACTTAAATATAATTACACAATCTCAAATAAGGTTGTACAATTTACATCTGGTAGAATATTTAGAATAAAGAATATGGGATATTCTTGTCCATGTTGTAATGATGGCAATTTATATATTTCCTCAACAGCTAATAAATTAGCATTCAAAGGCTATACATATTCAGTTAAAGTAATGTTGATGATTTATAAAATGAAGATGGAACATAAGTCAAGAGATCTTATTTGTGATCAATTAGCCTCAAAGGGAGTTGAAATATCAGACAGAAATGTTGATATTATATCTAATAAGGTAAAAGAATTTGTAAATATGGATTATGAAAAAAATATTAATGATTCATATATTTTACAAAAAGAAAAATATGGAGAGGTTAGATTCTCAGTTGATAAGGTTACAGTTGATGATTTAGCTTTTTATATTTTATATGATTTTTATTCAGGTGATTTGCTTGCTTTATGGATATGTAAGGATTTAGAAGAAGCTAAAACATATTTCAAAAAGTATCTAACAGATGAAGTAAAAATGATAATTACAGTAAGACCAATGTTTGATACTTATCAGATTTTAAAGAAAATATGTCCTAAGGCAAAAATGTGTTCCTATGCAAAATTTTAAAATTTTATTTAGTTTTTGATTAAAAAATATACAATTTGCCGAATATTATTTGACAATTTTTAGTGGTAGTGATAAAATAAACATACATTAAATTTTGAAAAAAGGTGATTATTTTGGCTATGCAATTAGATGATTTTGATAAGAAAATTATCAAATATTTACAAGAGGATGCTTCAATTTCAAATATTGATTTATCAAAGAAAATAGGACTTGCTCCATCATCTTGTTTATTAAGAGTTAAAAACTTAAAAGAACAAAAGGTTATTAAACAATTAACTGCGATAGTAGATGAAAGAATTTTAGGATATGAAATTACTTGCTTCGCTAAAATTGCTATGCAACCATTAAATAGAGAAACTTCTACAAGATTTATTGAAGAAGCTAAAAAAATACCTGAAATTATTGAATGCTATACAATTACAGGTGATGCAGCCTTCTTATTAAAGATAGTTGCTAAGAGCTTCCAATATTATCGTGATTTTATATTTGATAAATTATTATCTATACCTGCTGTTTCTCATATTGAAACATCTATTGTAGTTGGTACAGAGAAGAAAACTAACTTAATGCCTTTAGAATAACAAAGAAGGGGCTGTTAAGAAACTAAATTAGTTTCTCAGCCTCTTTTCTTATGTTTATAG
>CAMJOZ010000082.1 GCA_946407635.1 uncultured Caryophanales bacterium | reverse complement strand
AAAAGAAAAATTCTACTAAAGATGAAGTAGAAAAGAAGATTCAAAAGCAAATTGAGAAGAAACAAGAAAAACAAGAGCGTTTAGGTATCTATAGAATTGGTGCTTACTTAAAGGAAGAGCACAAATGGGAAAATTATGTATTCTTAATTGTTTCTGTAATCGTACTTGTTTTAGGTATGTTAATTTTAAATGGTGCTCTAGTAGTTAAGGATGACTTCCCATTAATTGGTGGACATTCAACACCATTTGGATGGACTTTAGTTGGTATTGCTGCACTTGGTACATTATATGGTTTATATCCATTCTTTAAGCCAGCTTTCCCTGAATTCAAGAAAATCACTTGGTTAACAATACCTAAGTTTATTGCTAACACAATTCGTGTATTCGTATTTATGGCTATATTTATTTCATTATTTATTTTATATGATATGTTTATTGCTAATATTTATGTATTAATTTTTAGATAGAAGGTAGAAACTTATGAAAAGATGGTATATTGTAACAACTTATTCTGGATATGAAAATTCAGTTAAGCAAGATCTTGAGCGTAGAAGAGAAACTTATAATATGACTGATTTAGTTTTCCAAGTATTAGTACCTGAGGAAACTGTAGAAGTTAAAGATAAGAAGGGTAAAGTAAAAGAAAAAGTAAATAAGCTTTTCCCTGGTTATGTTTTCGTTGAAATGGAAGTAGATGAAAAGAAGGATGCTGCTGGTAATACTATTTTAGATATGGATGAAGATGCTTGGTTCATGGTTCGTAATACACCAAAGGTAACAGGTTTCTTAGGTTCATCTGGTGGTGGTACTAAACCAGTTCCAGTTCCAAAGGCTGAAATGGATGGTATCTTAGAAAAACTTGGTATTATTGTTAAACCAAAAGTTGAATTCAATGTTGGTGATAAGATTACTGCAACAACAGGTGCTTTTGCTAATTCAGTATTTGAAATTGCTGAAGTTGATAATGATAAGAAGATTGTTGTAGTTTATATGGATATGTTTGGTCAATCAATTAGATCAGAAATTCCATTTGATGATATTAAAAAGTTATAATAAAAAGAAAAATGAAATCATTTTGATTTCATTTTTTTGTTTTTATAGTTCGACTTTGTCGTCTTCTTTAATTCTTTCTTTTGCTATAGCAAGCATTAATTTAATTCTATTTTCTTGATTAACTTTAGTTGCGCTTGGGTCATAATCTATTGCTACAATGTTAGCATCCTTATGTATAGATTTAATCTTTTTCATAACACCTTTACCACAAATATGGTTTGGTAAGCATCCGAATGGTTGAGCACAAATTATATTTTCATAACCTTCCTCAATTAATTCCATCATTTCAGCTGTTAATAGCCAACCCTCACCCATCTTAGTACCATGATCAAGAACACCATCTGATAAATCTTTAGTATAAGAGAAGTAGTTCATTGGAGTAAACTTAGTATTTTGCATTGATTTTCTCATCAATGTTTCTCTACGCTTTATATACCATAATATTAATTTAGATATTCTAGCCATCTTTTTATTTTTACCATATATTTCATAATCATAAATATTATTATAAAAACAATAAAGCATAAATCCATATAAGCCAGGAACCATAACTTCAGCGTCTTGACTTACTAAGAAATCTTCTAGATGGTTATTACCTAAGGCTGCGTATTTAATGTATATTTCACCAACTATACCAACCTTTGGCTTTTTATGAGATAAATCTAATTCTAAATTATCAAAATCTATAGCCATTTGATTTAAATTTTTCTTAATATCTCTATAGCTTGTTCCATGACCATTTTTAAGATCATCAGATAATTTTTTAATCCATTTATCAGTTAAAGCTTTAGTATCACCTTTATTTATTTCGTAAGTTTGACACTTATTTCTTAAATACATTAATTCATCACCATATGTTAAGGCAGCTACTAATTTAAATACTAGCTTTGGTGTATATTTAAATCCAGAATCTTTTTCAAGATTACTCATATTAAGTGATACAACTGGAATATATCCATAACCTGCTTGTATTAAAGCTTTTCTTAATAAATGTAAATAATTTGATGCTCTACATCCACCACCTGTTTGAGTTATTAAAAGAACAACCTTATCTAAATCATCTCTGTGATTTAAATTATCAATAAATTGTCCAATAACTAATAATGCTGGATAGCATGTATCATTATGAACATATTTTAAACCTTCAGTAACTACATTTGGTCCTTCATTATGCATTATTTCAACCTTATATCCTTGTTGTAATAACACTTGTTCAAATAAGTCCATATGAATAGTTAACATATTAGGAATTAAGATAGTATGGGTTTTAACCATATCCTCTTTAAATCTAGGATAGTCAAAAGAAGTAGGATCAACTGGTTTTTTATTTTCCATCATTTTTCTCCTCCTTTTTTTGTTTTAAGGCAGCGAATAAGCTTCTTAATCTAATCTTAACTGCACCTAAATTAGTTATTTCATCAATTTTTATTTGAGTATAAATCTTATCCTTAGATTCTAGAATTAATTTACATTCATCTGTTGTGATGGCATCAACACCACAACCGAATGATACTAATTGAACTAAATTCATATCATCTTCATGTGTACAATATTTCGCAGCTGAATATAATCTTGAATGATATGTCCATTGATTTAAAACATGTACTGGGAATTGATTATTTAAATTAGAAATTGATTCTTCACTAATTACATAAGCACCCATGGAAGCTATTAATTTATCTATTCCATGGTTAACTTGTGGATCTTGATGATAAGGTCTACCTGACAATACGATTATTTCTTTTCCTTTTTCTCTAGCCTCTTTAATATATTCTTGACCTAATGATCTAATATCTGCTAAATATTTATCGTATTCTTTAAATGCTAATTCTGATGCTTTAGATATTTCAGCTTTAGAAAATTTTTGATTTTTAAATCTGTTTTCTAAAATCTTTTTAATTCTAACTTCAAATTCTTTTTTATCATCTATAGCGATAAAATCAGAAATGAAATTAACATTTTTAATTTTACCAACATTATTTAAAATGTTTTGAGGATAATAAGCAACGATAGGACAATTGTAATGATTGTCTCCTAATTTTTCATCAATATTATAGCTCATACAAGGGTAGAAGATATTTTCAAATCCTTCATTGATCAATTTTTCTATGTGACCATGAACTAATTTTGCTGGATAACATACTGTATCAGATGGAATTGTATGTTGTCCTAAGCTATATATTTTTTCATTTGATAATCCACTATTTGAAACACTAAAACCTAAATTAGTAAAGAATGTATACCAGAATGGTAATAATTCATACATATTTAAAACTAGTGGAATACCAATTTTACCACGCTTACCTTCTAAAGGCTGATAACTTAATAATCTTTCACGATTATATTCATAAATGTTTTTACCTTTAAAGTCAGCTCTAATACCTAGTGGCTTTTCACATTTGTTTCCACTAATAAATTTATTTGGATTATTTCCAAAAGTATTTATAGATAATAAACAGTGATTGTTGCATCCTTGACATTGAATGTTTTTAACTTCATGCTTAAAATCTTTTAATTCTTCTTTAGAAATAGTAGAAGAATTAGTAATCTTCATTGATTTTGCATATAATGCCGCACCATAAGCACCCATTAAACCTGCAATATTAGGACATACAACTTCTAAATCTAATTCTCTTTCAAAAGCACGAAGTACTGCCTTATTTAAGAATGTTCCACCTTGAACAACAATATGCTTACCTAATGATTCTTTATTTGTTGCTCTAATAACTTTATATAAAGCATTTTTAACTATTGAAATAGATAATCCTGCAGAAATATTATCAATTGTCGCACCATCTTTTTGAGCTTGTTTAACACTTGAATTCATAAATACAGTACATCTTGAACCTAAATCTACTGGCTTTTTAGCCATTAATCCGATTTTAGCAAATTCTTTAATATCATATCCTAAAGCATTAGCGAATGTTTGTAAGAATGAACCACAACCAGAAGAACAAGCTTCATTTAAGAAAATATTTGATATAGCTCCATTTTCAATTTTGAAGCATTTAATATCTTGTCCACCAATATCAATAATAAAATCAACATTAGGCATAAATTTTTTGGCAGCCATATAGTGAGCCATTGTTTCAACTAAACCACCATCAAGCTTAAATGCATTCTTAGCTAAATCCTCACCATATCCAGTTGAGGCAGAAGCACTAATCTTGAGATTAGGATATTTATTATATAATTCATCCATGATTTCTTTAATGATTGAAACTGGATTACCTTTATTTGGATTATATGATTCAAATCTAATGTTTCCATCATCATCTACTAATACAATTTTTAGTGTAGTAGAACCTGAATCAACACCCATATATAAATTGCCAGTATAATTATCTAATGGTAATGTTTCTACTCTAGCTTTTTCATGGCGTTTAACGAATTCATCAAATTCAGCCTCATCCTTAAATAATGGATTATTATAAGCATAAGTAGTTTTATTTGAGAATTCTAATAAATTATTTATAACGGTATCAATATCTAATTCTTCATTAGCACATAAAGCCGCACCTATTGAAACATAATATAATGAATTTTTAGGACAAATGCCTTCAGTTTTTAAAACCTCATCAAAAGAAGATTTTAATTCTGATAAGAAAGTTAAAGGTCCACCTAAATAAGCAACCTTACCTTCAATTTCTCTACCCTGAGCTAAACCACCAATGGTTTGATTAACAACAGCTCTAAAAATAGAAGCAGCAATATCAGATTTAGAAGCTCCTTGATTTAATAGTGGTTGAATATCACTTTTAGCAAATACTCCACATCTTGAAGCAATAGAATATAGTTTTTGATGGTTCATAGCTAAACCATTTATTTCTGTTATATCTACATTAAGTAAAGTAGCCATTTGATCAATAAACGCACCAGTACCACCAGCACAAGAACCATTCATTCTTACTTCCATACCATCAGTTA
>CAMJOZ010000081.1 GCA_946407635.1 uncultured Caryophanales bacterium | reverse complement strand
AAAGCCAACCTAGTTGGCTTTTCTTTTTTTCTCTATTTCTTTATTGATTATTTCATTATAAATATTATAATCATCTTCAGCGATTAAATTATATTCTACGGCAATTTCATTATAGATTTCATCAATTGTATGAACCTCTATACCTTTTGCTTCAAATATACTATCAATAACATCATTTAATAATTGGAAATATTCATCATCGATGTTTTCTTTGTTATCTAGCTTTTCTAATATTTTAGATTCGATGTCAGTAAGCTTTTTAACATCATTTTCTGTTACTTCCTTATGTTCTTTACATTCTTGCTTAAATTCATTTAAATATAATAATAAATTAATTGATTTAGAATATTTTTCTAATTCGTTAATATCGTTATTATATTTAATACTATATAATGTATTAATGTAATGGAAATTATCATATATATAATCAAAGCCTGTTCTAAAGAAGATTAATTCATCTGGATTTAATCTTTTTTTCTTGCTTAATTCATATAAATAATCAACTACAATTAATACAGGTGAGAATCTAACAACTGTCTTAGAACGGATTTTTAATAATTCTTTAATGAAGTCATAGTTTTCTTTTCTCCATGCTTCATAATCTTGATAAATATTAATTACATCCATATTATCTTGTCTTCATTTGAGGGAATAGAATAACATCACGAATAGAAGAAGATTCAGTTAAGAAGATAATTAATCTATCTACACCGATACCGATACCACCAGCAGGAGGCATACCATATTCTAATGATTCAACAAAATCAGTATCCATTTCGTTAGCTTCAGCGTTACCTTTTTCTTTTTCTCTTAATTGTTCTTCAAATCTTTCTCTTTGATCGATTGGGTCATTTAATTCTGTATATGCATTAGAGAATTCATGTCCACCAATAAATAATTCAAATCTTTGAACAAATCTAGGATCATTAGGATCTTTCTTTGTTAATGGAGATATTTCAATTGGATGTCCCATTAAGAATGTAGGTTGAATTAATGTTTCTTCGCAGAATGTTTCAAAGAATGCATTGATTACATGTCCAACAGTGAAATGTGGTTCAACCTCAACATGATGCTTTTTTGCAAGCTCAAAAGCTTCTTCAAGTGTATAATTATTAGCTTTAAAATCTACACCTGTCTTTTCCTTAATTAATTCACACATTGTTACTCTTCTGAATGGTTTAGAAATATCAATCTTTTCACCTTCAGGATCAAATGGATTTTGGAATAATTCTTTTCCAATTACCTTTTTAGCACAATATCTAATAACACCTTCATTTAAGTCCATCATTGAATTTAAATCACCATAAGCTTGATATAATTCAACTGTAGTAAATTCTGGATTATGAGTTTTATCCATACCTTCATTTCTGAAGATTCTACCAATTTCATATACTCTTTCTAATCCACCAACTAATAATCTCTTTAAGTGAAGCTCAGTTGCGATTCTTAAATAGAAGTTAGCGTCTAGTGCGTTATGATGAGTAATGAATGGTCTAGCAGAAGCACCACCTTGTATATTTTGTAATACTGGTGTTTCAACTTCAATAAATCCTTTATTATCAAAATATTCTTGCATAGCACGAATAATTCTAGGTCTTTGGATAGCTACGCGCTTAGCATCCTCATTCATAATTAAATCTAAGTATCTTCTACGATATCTTTCTTCTAGATCTTGTAAACCATGGAATTTTTCAGGTAATGGTCTTAAAGCTTTAACTAAATGTGTATATTTAGAACATCTAATAGTTATTTCACCTGTTTGTGTAAGCATAATGATACCTTCAACACCAACGATATCACCTATATCAGCTAATTTAAATAAATCATATTGTTCATCACCGACAACATCTTTTCTAATATAGATTTGGATTTTTCCCTCTTTATCTTGAATAGAAAAGAATGATGCTTTACCCATTTTTCTGATGAACATTATTCTACCAGCAACATTTACAGCAATACTTTTATTTTCAATATATTGATGTAATTGTTCCTTTAATTCTTCATCATTTAAATCTTTATGATTGTTTTTAAATTCTTCAATTTCCTTATTTGCGATATTTTTGATATCTGTGCTATGGTATTTTACATCATATCTTTGTCCGAATGGATCAATACCTAAGTCAGTATATTTTTCTAGCTTACCACGTCTTACTATTTCTTGTTCAGTTAAATTTTCCATAAAATCACTCCTCAATTACTTACTTGTAAGTAAATTCTCACACATTATAGCATAACAATATATAAAATTGCAAATTAAAAAGAATTGTAAAAAAATTATTATGGTTTATAATAAATTGAGGTGAATTATTTATGGAACCATATATTAGAACTGCACATTATCATGAAACTGATCAAATGGGTGTTATTCATCACTCAAACTATTTGAAATGGTTAGAAGAAGCTCGTATTTATTTTTTAGATGAGTGTGGATTAAGTTATAAAAAAATGGAAGAAAATGGGATTATTTCACCAGTTTATGAAATATCTTTACAATATAAATATCCGGTAAAATTTGATGAAACTGTAAAAATATATTTAGAGTTAACTAAATATACTGGTGTTAGATTTGAATTTGAATATAGAATTATTAATCCAGAAGGAAAGGTATCTGTATTAGCTAAATCAACACATTGCTTAATCAAAGATAATAAAGTTATTTCAGTAAAAAAGGAGTTGCCAGAGCTTCATGAAAAATTTATGAAGTTTATAGAAGAATATGAAAAGAATAATTCTTAAAAGTTCATCTCCAAGAAGATTTGAATTACTAACTAAAATGGGATATGAATTTGAAGTAAAAGTATATCCTGTCGATGAAAAGGTTGATAATAATTTATCTCCATCTGAAAATGTTAAAAATATAAGCTTTTTAAAAGCTTCTGTTAATCAAGAATTAGATTATGGTTCTATCCTAATTGGTTGTGATACCATAGTTGTTTTAAATAATAAAATTTATGGTAAACCAAAGGATGAAGCTGATGCCTTTAATATGCTTAAAAACTTATCAGGGAAGTGCCACGAGGTAATGAGTGGACTTACCGTAATATATAAAGAAAAATGTTATAAAGATGTTGTTATCTCTAAAGTTTATTTTAGAGAATTGACAGATGATGAGATTAAATTATATATAGATTCTAAAGAACCATTTGGTAAAGCTGGAAGCTACGCAATCCAAGGAATTGGTAATAAATTAGTTGATCATTATGAGGGTTCACTAAATAATATAATTGGGCTTCCAACTGAGATTTTAAGTGATATTTTAGGTGAAATAAATGGAATGGAAGATTAGAGACATTACAATTAAAAATCAATTAGTTTTAGCACCTATGGCTGGAGTAACAAATGAAGCTTTTAGAATCATTTGTAAGGAATATGGGGCAGGATTAGTTGTCGCAGAAATGGTTTCAGATAAAGCCATAGGCTTTAAAAATGAAAAAACAATTAAGATGACTAAGGTAAATGAGATTGAGCATCCGATTTCTATGCAGATATTTGGTGGGGATGTTCTATCATTAGTTAATGCCGCTAAGTATTTAGATTTAAATTCTGATTGTGACATTATTGATATCAATATGGGATGCCCTGTTAATAAGGTTGCTAAAAAGGCATTTGCGGGAGCGTCATTATTAAAGGATCCTGCAAAGATTTATGAAATAGTTAAGGCTATTGTTAATTCAGTAAAAAAGCCTGTCACAGTTAAAATAAGAATAGGCTGGGATGAAAATAGTATTAATTGTGTTGAAGTAGCCAAATTGATTGAAAAAGCAGGAGCTTCTGCCATTACAGTTCACGGAAGAACAAGAAGTCAATTTTATAGTGGTAAAGCAAACTGGGATTATATTAAGCAGGTAGTAGAAAGTGTTAATATTCCTGTTGTAGGTAATGGAGATATAATTGATTATAAAACAGCTAAAGAAATGCTAGATTATACTGGCTGTAAGGCTATTGCGATAGCAAGAGGAGCTTTAGGTAACCCATTCATTTTTAGAGAAATAAATGAATATTTAGATAATAATAAAATAATTGAAAAGCCTAGCTATGACGAAATATTAGAAAATATTTTAAAACAATACGATTTATTATTTAAATTAAAGGGAGAAAGACTTGCTTTACTTGAAATGAGAAGCCATATTGCGTGGTATTTAAAAGGTCTACCTAGTTCAGCTAGAGTAAAGGATTTATGTAATAAACAAAATGATTTTAATGAAGTAAAAAGTATAATAATTAATTATTTTAATGAAATTAAGTAATTTAAAATTTAACTTGACTATTTATATTATATATAATAAAATGTTAATCGGTACATTTTAAAAAGCAATTATCCACAATTGCCCTAAATATTATTTTATTAAATTTAGGAGGAAATCATGAAAACTTTCATGGCAAACAATCAAACAGTTCAACACGGTTGGTACGTAGTTGATGCAAGTGGTTTAACTCTTGGTCGTTTAGCTACTCAAGTTGCTATATTATTAAGAGGTAAGCATAAGCCAACATATACTCCACATGTTAATTGTGGCGATAACGTAATCGTTATTAACGCAGACAAAATCAAATTAACTGGTAACAAGTGGGATGACAAGTTATATAGACATCACTCTGATTATACAGGTGGTCTTAGAACTTTAACTGCTAAAGAAGTTATGGCAAAATATCCTACAAGAATGGTTGAAGAAGCTATTAAGGGTATGTTACCTCACACTAAGCTTGGTGATCAAATGAGAAAGCAATTATATGTTTACGCTGGTAGTGAACATCCACATGCTGCTCAAAAACCAGTAGAATTTGTAGTAAAGGCATAGGAGGAGATAGAGTATGGCAAAGAAATTAGTACAATATCTTGGTACAGGACGTCGTAAGAGTTCTGTTGCTCGTGTTTATTTACGTCCAGGTAAAGGTACAATCACTATTAATGATCGTGCTTTCGAGGATTATATTCCATCTGCAGCAGTTCGTTTAGATGTTTTACAACCACTTGAATTAACAGAAAATGTAGACAAATTTGATGTATTAGTAAATGTTTATGGTGGTGGAATCACAGGTCAAGCAGGAGCAATCCGTTTAGGTATTACACGTGCTTTAATGGAAGCAAATCCTGACTATCGTCAAGTATTAAAGCCAGCTGGTTTAGTTACTAGAGATTCTAGAGCTAAAGAGCGTAAGAAATATGGTCTTAAGAAAGCAAGACGTGCTCCACAATTCTCTAAGCGTTAATTGTTTGATTATTATAATTGCAAAGAAAAAGATA
>CAMJOZ010000080.1 GCA_946407635.1 uncultured Caryophanales bacterium | reverse complement strand
ATTTCTGGTATGGGTGAATTACACCTTGATATCATTGTTGACCGTATGAAGAGAGAATTCAATGTTCAAGCTAACGTTGGTGCTCCTCAAGTTTCTTATCGTGAAACAATTACTCAAACTGGTGAGTGTGAAGGTAAGTTCATTCGTCAATCAGGTGGTCGTGGTCAATATGGTCACGTTTGGGTAAGATTTTCACCAAATCCTGAAAAGGGTTATGAATTCGTTGATTCAGTTGTTGGTGGTACAGTTCCAAGAGAATATATTCCAGTTGTTGATAAAGGTTTACAAGAAGCACTTCCAAATGGTGTTTTAGCTGGATATCCTTTAATCGATGTTAAGGCTGAATTATTTGATGGTTCTTACCATGAAGTAGACTCATCTGAAATGGCATTCAAGGTTGCTGCATCTTTAGCAGTTAAGGCTATGAAGGATAAGTGTAAGCCTGTATTATTAGAACCAATTATGGAAGTAGATGTTACTGTTCCTGAAGAATATGTAGGTAACGTAATCGGAGATTTAACTTCTCGTAGAGGTCGTCTAGATTCTCAAGAAAAGCGTGGTAATGGTATGAAGATTCGTGCTTATGTACCACTTTCTGAAATGTTTGGTTATGCTACATCACTTCGTTCTAATACACAAGGACGTGGAAATTTCGTAATGCAAATGCATCATTATGAAGCATGTCCAAAGAACATTCAAGAAGAGATTGTTAAAGCTAGAGCTTAAGACAATTTTTATAGCAGTAATTTAATTAATTAAATTGCTTGCAAACCCTAGCCAATTAGGGTAAAATATATATTGGTAAATTATTAGATTATAAATTTAAGGAGAAAATTAAAATGGCAAAGGAAAAATTTAACCGTTCAAAACCACATGTTAATATTGGTACAATCGGACACGTTGACCATGGTAAAACAACTTTAACAGCTGCAATTACTACAATCCTTTCTAAGAAGGGTTTAGCTAAGGCTCAAGCTTATGACCAAATCGACGCTGCTCCAGAAGAAAAAGAGCGTGGTATTACAATTAATACTGCACACGTTGAATATGAAACTGAAAAGAGACACTATGCACACGTTGACTGTCCAGGACATGCTGACTATGTAAAGAACATGATCACTGGTGCTGCTCAAATGGATGGTGGTATCTTAGTTATCGCTGCAACTGATGGTCCTATGGCTCAAACTCGTGAGCACATCTTACTTGCTCGTCAAGTTGGTGTACCTCGTTTAGTTGTTTTCTTAAACAAGTGCGATATGGTTGATGATGAAGAATTAATCGACTTAGTAGAAATGGAAACTCGTGAATTATTATCTGAATATGACTTCCCAGGTGATGAAATTCCAGTTATTAGAGGTTCTGCATTAGGTGCATTACAAGGTGATCCAAAGTGGGTTGCAAAGATTGAAGAATTAATGGACACAGTTGATGAATATATTCCAACTCCAGTTCGTGATAATGATAAACCATTCTTAATGCCAATTGAGGATGTATTCACAATCACTGGACGTGGTACAGTTGTTACTGGCCGTGTTGAAAGAGGTCAAGTAAAAGTTGGTGATAGCGTTGAAATCGTAGGTATTAAAGAAACTCAAACTTCAGTTGTTACTGGTGTTGAAATGTTCCGTAAGCTTCTTGATTATGCTGAAGCTGGTGACAACATTGGTGTATTATTAAGAGGTATTAACCGTGACCAAGTTCAAAGAGGTCAAGTATTAGCTAAACCAAAGAGTGTTACACCTCATCATAAGTTCACTGCACAAGTTTATGTATTATCAAAGGACGAAGGTGGTCGTCATACTCCATTCTTCACAAATTATCGTCCTCAATTCTATTTCCGTACAACAGACGTTACTGGTATCATTACTTTAGCTCCTGGTACTGAAATGGTTATGCCTGGTGATAACACAACTATGACAGTTGAATTAATTCACTCAATCGCTATGGAACAAGGTACTAAGTTCTCTATCCGTGAAGGTGGTAGAACAGTTGGTGCTGGTTCAGTAGTTGAAATCATTGAATAATTTAAACTAAATTGAGCATCTTCGGATGCTCTTTTGTTTTTCTACTTGAATTTAATTTGTATTTAAACTATTATAAATATATGAGGTATTTATTATGGACATAAGATATTATTGTGAACATGTGGCTTTTTATAAATTATTTTCACATGATCCTGTAAAGGTAATAAGTAAAATTTTAACAGAAAAAGAGGATTTTATTTATAATTATTTTTTACATGAATATGATTCTCATCAAGAAGCCTTTCCTTATCAAGAAAAGGATTTTAAGGTTGAAATAAAGGAATATGATCAACTAGAATTCGCTATTATTACTATGCCTGAAGCTTTTATTAAGCCATCATTATGTCATAAAATAATAATCACATATTCTATGAATTTAGATTTATATATGTATTTTACAGTAGAAGATGGATATGATCCTTTGTTCGGTAAATATAATATTTTAGGTGCTTGGATTGAAGGCTCTCATATGACATTTGGTACTATAAATGATAATGATAAGATAGAAGAAAAAATATATAATATTGCAATGTGTTAAATCCCGATTTATGGGATTTTTTTGTTTTATTAAAATATTTATTTTATTTCCTTAACAATGTTGAATATTTATATTATAATGTAATTGTAGATGTTCGATAAAAATTTAATAGTTTTAAAATTTGTTTAATTAATATTTAGAAAAGGAGATTGATGAAAATGGGTTTAACACATATTAAATTAGACGAAATTTATGGCAAAATCGATGAAGCAATTAAGAATCAAACAAAAAGTATTTTGTTTGTAGGTAGTGTAAACATCGGTAAAAAAACAAGAGTAATGAATTATTTTAAGGATAACAAGGATATTAATTATTATTCTGATTATCCTATGCCTTATTATGAGGATTTAAATGGCAAATTTGGAAAAGCCAAATATGAAGGATCAGATGTATATATGTATAGTCCTGATCAATTAGATTTATTTTCTTATGGTAACACAGTTATTATTGTAAACAAGATTTTTGGACCGCTTGAAGGAGAAGAAAGTAAAGAATACAAGTGGTTATACCAAATCGCAAAAAATAAAGAATTCTTCAAATTACATAATAACACTGTTTGTGTAGAAGAAGTACCAAGTCTTAAAATGGTAATAGGTATTACATGGCCTAGAGCTGAAGGCGGAATGACTGAACATGATTATGAATACTTCGATGAAGTATATATTATAGAAAAATAATTAATTAAAGCGTAAAAAAAACATCAGTTGATTGAACTGATGTTTTTTGTTTTATTCAGCTTTTTTATTATCTAATTTAGCACTAATTTCAGCTAATAATTTAACAACATCATCTGTTGTTGCAGGAACAACTGCTGCAGCAGCTTCAGCCTCAGCTTTAGCTTTTGCTTCAGCTTCTTCCTTAGCTTTAGCTTCTTCAGGATGAGCTTTTGCCCATGCTTGATATGCTTCAGCAGCCATCTTAGCTTTTAATTCTTCTCTCTTCTTAGCCATACCCATAGCAACCTTGATAATTACAAATAATGTAATTGCAATAATCAAGAATGAAATAATTGCATTGATGAATGCACCCCAGTCGATTACAGCAGAAGTGTTAGCAGCATAAGTAGTACCATGTAATGTATACTTAGTTAATAATGAATTTTGCCATTGGATAAATGTATCGCTATCCTTAGTGATAGTTACACCTTGTCCAGCTGCATATTCAATTGTTTTTGCTACAATTTCAGAAGTTTGGAATGTTTGACCAACTGCACCTTTTTGTACATCATTAACGGCAGGAAGAACAGTAATTAAACCTTTTAAGCCTCCTGGAACACCCCATGTTGCTACACTTAATAAGATGTTAACTAATGCAGTAACAATCGCATTAAATGCACCACCAATGATAACGCCGACAGCCATGTCTAAAACATTACCACGAGAAATAAATGCTTTAAAATCTGCGAAAAACTTTTTCATTTTTTTCTTTTTATCTCCTTTTTTAAAAATCTAATATAATTATATTATTATTTTAATAATAAATCAAATCTAATTCTTTATATAAATTTATGATTTTACACCATTTTTTATTAAAATGTTGAAAAAACCACAAATAACTATTGACAGTGAAATAACTTAGTTATAAAATTTAGGTAATTTAAGATTTTTGTAAACCGTGGATTAGGAGTGTTTCAAAAAGCGCATTTATAGAGAGTCGTTGATGGTGGAAGAATGACAAGAAGCGGATTTGAACGTGGACCTATGAGGGCTTAGGTGAATTTTAGTAGCTTAAGATGGGAGCTCCCATTATAGAGTAGGAATGTGATGGCATTCTGTTAGAGTGGTCAATACAACGTAATTGACAATTAAGGTGGTACCGCAGGTTATTATAGCTTGTCCTTTGTGAGGACAAGCTTTTTTTGTTTATTAGGAGGAAATTTATATGATGACATTAGAAGAATTAAGAAAGTATAGTGATTATGATTTAGTACCTGTTAGTGAAGAAATTTTATGTGATTCAACTACTCCACTAAATGTATTAAGAAATATTAGAGAAATAAGTGAACAATTTTATTTACTAGAATCAGTTGATCCTTCTAAATTTTCTAGATATTCATATTTAGGATATAATCCAATTCATAAAATCTCATGTAAAGATAATAAAGTAATATTTGATGGATATGAATATTATTCAAATAGTCCAATCGATGAGATATCAAAGGTATTAAATGATTATAGAGCTCCTAAGATTGATTCATTACCACCTTTTTGTGGTGGATTCGTTGGATATTTTGCGTATGACTCATATAAATATCTAGAACCAAAATTAGTTTTAAAAAGTAAAGACAATGCTAAATTTAATGATTACGAACTTTTAATGTTTGATAAGGTAATATGTTTTGATGCATTTAAACAAAAAATAATAATTATTTGTAATATTAAAATGGATAATTTAGAAGAAGAATATGAAAATGCAAAAATGCATATAGAAGAAATTAAAGAATTAGTTCTAAAGGCTCCAAATATTAAAGAAGAGAAAATAAAGATTATTGAAAAGCCTACTTCAATTGATAGTAAAGATGAATATACTAAAAAGTTATTGAAAATTAAAGAACATATTTATAATGGAGATATTTTCCAGTGTGTATTTTCTAGAAGACTTAAAGGCAAGGTGAAAGGAAGTTTATTTGAGGCTTATAGAAATTTAAGAAGTATTAATCCATCTCCATATATGTATTATTTAAAAAGTA
>CAMJOZ010000079.1 GCA_946407635.1 uncultured Caryophanales bacterium | reverse complement strand
TCTCATGCTTTAAATGCTACTCGTCGTACTTGGAAGGCTAACCTTCAAACAGTACATATCAAAGACGAAAACGGAAACGTTAAGAAAGTTAAAGTTTCTGCTAGAGCTTTAAAGAAGGGAAACATTGAAAGAGCTTAAGTTAATAGCTTAAAAAATTACGCATCTAACAGGCCAAGCCTGTTTTTTTGCTTTTTATAGGGACTATTCCATGAATGAATATGGAGTTATACCTTCCATATCATATTCACCTAAAGTATCAAATGGAATATCCTTATCATCTATTCTAATAGATTTATCCTTTAAAACATTATCCTTAATACGATATGAAAGAGTTGTTTGTCTTTCATATTCTTTTTTTAATAATGATTGATCTAATAATTTAGAATCACCTAAAATAAATACATTCTTCTTCGCTCTTGTTATAGCAGTGTAAATAATTCTTTTTCTTAACATAATAGAATATGCGGGTAAAATTGGAATAATTACATTGTCAAATTCAGATCCTTGAGATTTATGAACACTCATAGCATATGCTAAAGATAAATTATCTAAATTAGATGCACTATATTTAACAACTCTATCATCAAAAGAAATTCTCATATAATCTCCATCAGGATTATTTACAATATCGATAATCTCACCAATATCACCATTCATTATTTCTAAATCAGAATCATTTTTTAATTGTAATACCTTATCATTGATTTTAAATAACTTCTCATCTCTAATTAGAATCTTATCGTTATGATTATATCTTTCTTGAACTTTCTTATTTACTTCATCAATACCTGATATACCAGCATAAATTGGAATCAATATTTGAATGCTTGAATTTAAATTACCACCCTTAGCAATAAATCTATCAAGTATAGTAAAAATACCATCAATTAGATTTGTTGATGAGGCAGAGAAAAAATATACTTCCTTTTTAGATGAAAAGATTCTATAATCAATTTTTTCTTGTAAAACCATATTTGATAAAGCAATAATATTAGAATCCTTTGCTTGTCTCATTATTTGGTTTAATCTAGTTGTTTTAAATATATTTGTATTCATTAAGTCATATAATAAATTACCTGGACCTACAGATGGTAGCTGATTACTATCACCAACTAAAATTATTTGAGTATCATATGATAATGCTTTTAATAAATTTTTAGTAAGCATTATATCAAGCATACTTACCTCATCTATAATTAATAAATCACATGGTAATAAGTTTTTTTCATTATATGTAAATAAATCATCATGAGTATAACCTAATAATTTATGAATAGTTTGAGCTTTAAATCCTGTAGATTCATTCATTCTTTTAGCTGCTCTACCTGTAGGTGAAGCAAGCTTAACTGATATTTCCATATCAGTAGAAAAAACAGGTAATTTTTTTAATAGTGCATAAGTAAATAAAATACCTTTTAGTATTGTTGATTTACCTGTACCTGGACCACCTGTAATAATAGATAATTTATTCCCTATTGAAGAAATAATAGCTTCTTTTTGCATATATGTATATTCAATATCCAAGCTCTTTTCAACTTCATCTAAAGCTTTTTCTATTTTTTCACGACTAAAAAGCTTAGTTTTACGAGCGCTAATTTTGTTAAAATCACTCGCAACACTAATTTCACATTCATATAAATATTTATCATATATTCTATCATCTTCATATATGATGCTATCAGATTCAATTAATTCATTTAAAGAATCTAAAAATAAATCATATTGTAATCTATCGTCAGATAATAATGTTATTGTCGATTTAATTAATTGATCTTTAGTTAAATAAGTATATCCATTATTGTATGAAACATAATTTAATGTATATATTAAGGCAGCCTTAATTCTTTTTGGATCATTAAAAGAAATGTTTAAATTCATCGCAAGATTATCACATCTTTTGAATCCAAATCCATCAACAGTCGTAACTAAAATATATGGATTTTCTTCGATAACTTGAGCTGCTTTTATATTATAAACCTCAAATACTCTTTCAATCATTTTAGCTGAAAGACCAAAGCCATATAATTTAATATAAACCTGCTCAGTTTCATAATTCTTTTTTATTTCATAAATAAGCATTCTTTTTTTTATATCAGTTAATGAAGTTACATCATCTAAAGAATGTTCATCATTCATCATTTTATTAATACAATCTAAGCCTAGCTTTTCTACTATTTGTTTAGCAATTTTAGGCCCAATTCCTGGGAATTTATCACTAGATAAAAAAGAAATCAAACCTTCCTCTGTGAAATCTTTTGAAGGTGCGTATGATTCAACATAAAACTGTTCTCCATATTTACTATTATTACCCATTCTACCAATGAATTCGTAATCTAAACCTTCCTCAAGATTAAAATAACCAGAGATTTTTATTCTTTCGTTATCTCTAGTCATTATTTCACAAACCTTGTACAAAGAGTCTGATTTTTCATATATGTAATTTACAACATGACCAACATAAGTTTTTAAATCATTTGCCATTAATACATTCTCTTTTCTTTATCGTAATAAACAGAATCTATGATACCACCACCAAGACAAATCTCCCCATCATAAATAACTACAGCTTGTCCTGGAGTCACTGCTCTAACATCATTATAAAAAACTTGAATTTCATCATCTGAAATATATTTTAATGTTACTTCTTGATCAGCTTGACGATATCTAAATTTTGCTTGATATTTTTTACCTTCTTCTGGCTTATAGCTAATCCAGTTTAAGCTAGATGCGAAACAATTATTAGATAATAAATAAAAGCTATCATGACCTTGTCCAACAATAAGCTCATTTGTTTCTAGATTCTTACCACAAACAAACCAAGCATCATTTAAGAATTCTTTTGAACCACCGATACCTAAACCTTTTCTTTGACCAATTGTATAATACATCAATCCGTCATGATAACCTAAAACCTTACCATCCATAGTAACAATTTTACCAGGCTTTGCAGGTAAATAATTCTTTAAGAAATCTTTAAAATTTCTTTCACCAATAAAGCAAATTCCTGTAGAATCCTTCTTTTCAGCAGTATATAAATTAGCATTCTTAGCTATTTGTCTAACTTCCGTTTTTAATAAATGTCCAATAGGAAATAAGCTCTTTCTTAATTGAGCTTGAGATATTTGTGATAAGAAATATGTTTGATCTTTATTAGAATCAACACCTCTTAATAGATAGCTCATATCCTTATCATGTCTAACACGAGCATAATGTCCCATTGCAATATAATCAGCACCTAAATCTTCAGCATGCTTTAAAAAAGCATTAAATTTAATATATTTATTGCACATAATATCAGGGTTAGGTGTTCTACCCTTCTTATATTCATTTAAGAAATAAGAAAATACTGTATTCCAATATTCTTCAATAAAATCAATTCTATTTAATTTGATACCAAGTTGGTCTGCAACCATCTTAGCATCCTGGAAATCCTTTTCTTGAGGACAAACATCATCATTGATATCTGGGTTACCTAAAATATCGTTATTAGTCGCACTATCCCAGTTTCTCATAAACATAGCTTCAACATCATATCCTTGATCCTTTAAAAGCTTTAAAGCTACAGATGAATCAACTCCACCAGATAATCCTAGTATAACCTTCATATATCTCACATCCTCTCGCGCCCCATTTTAACATAAAACGATAAATTATTCTACTTGAATTACTAATATTTTTTAGTATAATCATAAAGGAAAGGATGGAATAGGATATGAGTGAAATAAAAATCGATGAAACCGAAATACACACATATGATAACGGCTTCCATCCAAAGGAAGTAAAACTAAGAGAAAAATATAAGTTTTATCATCATAATTGGCCATTCAGAATATGGACAAGAATAGTTGTATATTTTATCGCTTTTATTTATTTTTTTCCTAAAAAGCTATATTGGGGCTACAAGGTAAAAGGAAAAAAGAATTTAAAGCATTTAAAGGGCTATACAATTGTTTCTAATCATGTTCATCCATCAGATGCCTTTATGATTGTTACAGCATTAAAAAATAAAAGAGTTTATACTACTACTATTCAATCAAATTTAGGATTCGGAGCAGTTTCAAGATTATTCAGATATGGTGGGGCAGTACCTATTCCAACTGATATTGATAAATTTAAACAATTTATGCGTGAAACTGAAAGCACACTAAAGCGTGGTGCGAATATATTAGTATATCCAGAGGCAGCTTTAGTTCCTTATTGTGATCATATAAGAGAATTCAAGCCAGGCGCATTTAGATTCGCTTTATCAGGAAATGAATTAATTGTCCCTTCTGTCACAACATTCCATAAGCCAAAGGGCTTATATAAATTAACAAGAAGGAAAAAGCCTTGCCTACATTACAATATTTTACCTCCATATAAGATTGAGGAATTAGGAAATAAAAAAGAAACATTAAACAAAGCAATGGATGATGTTCATAAAATAATGTCTGATTATTTCATTGAAAATTCAGATTATTTTAAATAATACATAAATAACCACCCTAATGAGGTGGTTTTTTAATTTATATTTTTGTATAATATAGATTACAGGAGAGCGATAAAATGATTGAAAGACATAAATTATATCTGCCTAAATCAAAGCGTGAAGTAGATTTAGAAATATCAATACCAAGATATAATGATAACATTATTTTCGATACATTATATCTTTTAGATGGACAAAATGCCTTTAACGATAACAGAGCAGCATTTGGTAGATCCATTAGAGCAACCAAATATTTAAGATATTATGGTAAAGTATTAAATAAAAGAATTCTTGGTATAGCCATCTATAATAGTGGTTCTGATATGGGTAGAGTAAATGAATATACACCTTTTAAGATAGATAATCCCGCCTCATTAGACTGGCAAACACAAGATATTCAAATATGTAATAATTTTTGTGATGATTTTATTAATACAATCATTCCATATATAGAAAATAAATATAATACATATAAATCACCAGATCATAGATTTATATATGGCTCTTCTTTAGCAGCTATAACAGCCTTATATTTAGCATTTAAATATAAGAATTCATTTAATTATGTTGGAGCATTCTCTACAGCTTCATTCTTATTTGAAAAAGAATTTTATAATTTCTTAGATAATAATATTAATACGAATAAGAGAATATTCTTATATGTAGGTAAAAAAGAATCAAGCGATGCAATGTATGACACAAATGTTTATTATAATTCTTCTATTAAATTATTAAAATATTTAAGAAGTAAAGATATTAATACAAGATTAGTTATAGATCCAAATGGATCACATAATGAAGAAACATGGGGAAACCATTTATCTGAATTTATAAATTATATTTATTATGATGATATAATCATATCTCCAAGAAGCTATAAACAGACAGTAAACGAAGAAAAAG
>CAMJOZ010000078.1 GCA_946407635.1 uncultured Caryophanales bacterium | reverse complement strand
GATGATATAATCATATCTCCAAGAAGCTATAAACAGACAGTAAACGAAGAAAAAGATGAAGACTAACAATCTTCATCTTTTTTTTATTATCTTACAATCTTAATAGCTGTAGAATTTGTACACATTAACATCTTTAATGCGTCAGCATCAAAGTATTCAGCGTAAATTATTAACTTACGATCTAATGTACCACGAGCTTTAATTCTAATTACATTACCCTTATTAACAATGTGCATTGATTTTAATACATCAATTGTTACAACATCATGATCATTGAAATGATTACATAATGTATCTAGGTATACTGCAGCTTCGTCTTCCTCTTCACCAAGTTCATCACCTTGAATCATTGGAATATATTCATCTAAATTATCAGGTAATTCATCAGGAATACCACGAGCATTCATAGTATCTTGTAAATAATATGTAGACATACCTAATGAACCTAAAATAGCTTCACCATTTGGTATTAATTGAGGCATATAGTTAGTTGGTTCAAAGTTTCTCTTTGGCTTAACTAAACGATTAGCCATCATATAATCAACTAATTCCTTGAAGTATTTTAAACCTCTATCAGAACGAACCTTAATCATTACAGGAACATCCTTGTATTGCTTCTTAGCAGATACATCCTTTAAATGATACTTAGGATTTTCTTCAATGAATGAAGGATCAATAGCAAGAGCAACCTTAATTGCCTTACCACCTAAAGCAACCTTAGCAACTAAACCTTTATATCTGAATGTTTCGCATCTAGCAGATTGTCTACCTTTAGCTCTATACATTTCAAGATAATTCTTAATTTCATTATAATATTCCTTAGTTTCATAAGGAGCAAACATCATCTTAGATACAAATTTACGTTTAATCTTCTTTGGTTCACCAGTTTCACCATCGATAACTTGGAACTCTTGAACAACGATACCCTTTTCCTTAGCAGCAGGCTTTTCTTCAACAACTTCTTCTTCGCCTTCTTCATCAGCTTCTTCAGCATCATCGTCATCTTCTTCGTCTTCCTCATCAGCATCCTCAGCATCCTCAGCATCATCAGAATCTACATCTTCTTGAGCTTCCTCAACTGGAGTAGCTTCTTCAGCAGGTACTTCTTCGTAAACTACTTCTTCGCCCTCTTCAGCAGGAACTTCTTCGTAAACTACTTCCTCGCCTTCTTCGGCTGGAACTTCTTCATAAACAACTTCTTCTTGAGGCTCTTCAACTACTTCCTCTTGTTGTTCTTCTTCAGGTTGACCATAAATTGAATTATAAATTTCTTCATCTTCAGCAGTTAAAGCGAATGGATCGTTAGATTCTTCTTCAACTTCTTCAGGTTCTTCAATTTGAGCTTCTTCTTCTAATTCTTTTGCCTTAGCTTCAGCTTGTTGTTGAGCTTGTTGTTGAGTTGTAGCAGTAATCATAGCTGCAACTGGGTCAAAGTGCTTTAATCTTATAATTAATACAATGAATGAATATAATAAGAATACACCACCAGAAGCTAATAAAATAATATTAATTAAATCACTGAAGATTTTTGTATCATGTACAATTGCGATAGCTCTTGAAGCTACTACAAATAAAGATGATAAGAATAAACCAACTAAGATTTTATCAGTTCTAACAACATTTTGATTTCTAAACTTGTTGTAGATAATTGTAAATATGAATAATAGACCCATAATACCAATACCAACATAAGCTAATACGTCAGCATAATCTACTAAATCAAGCTTCATTATATTTAATATCTTAACTAAAGGATATGTACTATTACCTGATTTTAAAGCAACAGTTGTTGAAACTAAAGCCATTACAACGATTGCAGCTAAAATAGGGAATACAACATCATATTTAGTATATGTATTTCTAAAGTAAGTTCTCATCTTGTGGCTTGGGTTAGCATATGGAGCACCACCTGTATAAGTTAATGCTCTTAAAACTAAGATTAAACCAAAGCCAGCGGCTAATACACCAATGAATGTAACAATCTTAGCATTCTTTACTAATACACCTGCTACTGCAAATGAACCAAATGCAAATAATGCAGCAATAAATCCAATTGCGAATACTAAATCAATTAAATTTGCTTCAGTACCTTTACCAGCACTTGAAAGTAATAAAATAACAACAATACTAAATAATATAGCTATTGCAAAATATACATTTGTTAATACTTTAGCCATATCATTGAAGAATGCCATACTAGATAAATTGTAATTAGCTAATACAAACACACCAATACCAATTGCTGCACCGATTAATTCAATGAATAATGCATTGTATTTACCAGCTAATGAACCAAAATAATTCTTAATAGAAACATTTTCGTCATATTGATGAACCTTGAATATTCTAATAAGTAGTTCAATAAATGCTACATTACCAGATGCTAAGAATGTAATTGTTTGCCATAATTCTCTACCATTTACGGCATATATAATTCCAGCTCCGATACCAGCAACAAATACAATTGTTCTTAATAAATCAAAGAAACTAATATTTTCATTAAGAAGTCCTGATAAACCTAGAACTGCAGATAAAACAACTACTCCCAAAACTGTGTAGGCTATCATTGAGCTAACATTAGCACTTAAAAAGTTAGTTGTAGTCAAATAGCTAGTTAATATAACTGCAACTGCAACTAAGATTGTTGAAAAAATGCCGAAAGCTTTATAATAGCTTTTGAAAAAATTTTCTCTCATTGTTTTTCCTCTTTCCTTTTTAAAACCATTTTTTACTATTTTATTTTATTTTTTAATCTATTTCAATACATAAAATAGAAAAAGTGCCACTTTTTGCGAAAAAAACGGCACTTTTTGGTTTAATTTTCTAAATGTTCGAACTTTTCTATGATTTTTCCGACTAGTGGGTGTCTAACTACATCAAACCTATCAAAAACAATAACTCCAACTTCTGGAATATCGCGCAAAAGGTTGGCTGAAACCTTTAAACCAGATTTTTTGGAATTAGGTAAATCTATTTGAGAAACATCTCCTGTGACAATCATCTTGGAATTGAAGCCCATTCTTGTTAAAAACATCTTCAATTGATCTATTGTTGCATTTTGAGCTTCATCCAAAATAATGAACGAATTTTCAAGTGTTCTACCTCTCATATATGCAAGTGGCGCAATCTCAATTACACCCTTGTCAATTAAGCTTTGAGTTCCTTCAACACCAAGCATATCGTGTAAAGCGTCATATAGTGGTCTTAAATAAGGATCAACCTTTTCTTTTAAATCACCTGGTAAAAATCCTAGGTTTTCACCAGCTTCTACTGCAGGTCTTGTTAATATAATTCTTTCTACATTTCCACGCTTTAATTCATTTACGCCATAACAAACAGCTAAATATGTCTTACCAGTACCAGCCGCACCTATAGAAAATATTAAATCCTTTTTCTTAATATCTTCAATATATTCGTTTTGTTTTAATGTTTTTGCATATATATGTTTATTATTGATAGTATGACAGATTGGTTTTCTAGTAGAAATAAAATCTGTATATCTTTCTTCTAATCCTTCTTTTATAATATTATCAATATAAATAACATCTCTAGGAGATATTTTAATTCCTTTTTTTATTACGAATATTGCCATTTTTAATAATCTAGTGATTGAATCTATTTTTTCTTCATTCTCTAAATTACAAATAACACTATCTCCATGAATATCTAACATACAATCATAGATTTCTTCTATTGCCTTTAAATTTGAATTGTTAATTCCTGAAAGATTTTTTATAATATCTGAATTTTCTAATACAATATCCAATCTCATATTTATGATTTATCTCCTATATTAAAACTTAATATTTCTTTTGTTGTTGGATGCGGAAATTCTAAATAATATGCAGTAAGAGGTAATTCTTCTTTATTTATCTCAATTTTACTACCATATTTTTTATCACCGTATAGCGGATGCCCTATATTAGCCATTTGACATCTTATTTGATGAAATCTACCTGTTTCTAAAATAATATCTACATCACTAACGGTGATATCATTTATTTTATAAACCTTTAATCTTTTATATTTTAGCTTAGCTTCCTTACCATTAGGTGAAACAAATGATTTTTTTAGATTTTCGTCCTTATTTAAATAATTAACTAATTCTAAATAATCATCATTCCATATTTCACCCTCAACGGTAGCGATATATCTTTTCTTAAATGAATGATCCTTAATTGATTCATTCAATCTTGAAGCCGCCTTGGATGTTTTAGCAAAAACCATGACACCAGATGTATTTATATCTAGTCTATGAACTAACCCTAAATAAACATTACCTGGTTTATTATATTTTTCTTTTATATAATCCTTTATTATTGTAAGCATATCATCATGATTACTACCATCAGCCTGAGATAATATTCCTTTTGGCTTTATTACTACAATAATATGATTATCCTCATATAAAATATCAACCACTATAAAGCACCTAATTTCTTGATTCTATCAATTAATATTTTTGTTCTATTATCAAAATTAGAACGATTATATAATAAATAAATATTTTGACTTAACGCAAAATTGATTAATTCAAGTTTAATTAATTCATTGTTATTAATATAATCTGTCACAGATGAATCATATAAAAATGATATTGCATCATTAAATTCCATCATTAATTTAATTGAATCCATACTATTTGAATAAAAAACTATATTATTTTTTAATCTAATATTTTTTAAAGATAAATAATTTGTTACCTTTTTATATAATCCAGATTCAACATTAGGTAATACAATACTAGCCTTAGCTAAATCATCTCTAGTAATTTTAGGCATATCATGATAGATACCTTTATTACTAGCATAGATAGATACACGCTCAGAAAATAATAAAATACTATCAAATTGTTGGCTATCAAAGCTATTATCTACAATAACAAAATCTAACTCACCTGTAGATAACTTATATTCTAAAACATCATAATTATAACAATATAAATTATAACTAATTTGATTATTAACAACTTTAAAAAACCTAGATAGCACAACATTCAAAGCTGTATTAGTAATACCAATATTATAAATATTATTTGTTTGATTACTAATTCTACTTATTAATAATTTATTAGATTCCTTAACATTTTTTGCATATTCATATAAAAGCTTACCTGAAGGTGTTAATTCTAATGTTTTAGAATTTTTAAATAATACTATGTCATATTCTTTTTCAAGCATCTTAATATGATGTGTTACTGCTGGCTGAGTAATAAAAAGTCTGTTAGCAGCTTTAGTATAATTTTTTTCTTCAAGTAAAGTTATTAATGTATCTAATTTAGCATCTATCATTTAATAATTCCTCACTGTTAATATCTATTTTAAGTATATATTATTTATGAATAAATCACAAGGTTTTTACTAAAAGTAAAAGGGGATATTTCCCCCTTATTTTACTTCTTTAATTCTTCAATTATTAATTTAATATCTTC
>CAMJOZ010000077.1 GCA_946407635.1 uncultured Caryophanales bacterium | reverse complement strand
AAAAGTTTTCTGATACCACGTTAAAGAAATCGTTGATGAATTTTCCATCAAAATCATCCTTTCTTAAAAAATAAAGGGAATAACAATGTATTCCCTTTATTGGAATTAAATTATATTTAATTTATTATTGCTTACCAGCATCATATGCTGCATTAACAGCAGTTCTAATTTCAGCTGTAATAGGATCTTCTGCAATAATCATATTAATGAATTTATCAGCATTGTTACCATATGCAGCTTTTGAAGCACAGTGAGGAACAACTCTTGAAACTGTTGAATAAACACCACTTCTTGTATAGAAAGGTAATAATAATGCTTCTTCATAGATTGCAACATATTCAGCTTCAGCGAATTTTTGTAAACGTTGAGAATAATTTGCAGTATCAGTAATAGCTACAGCAGTATTATACATTTCAGTATAACGACCAAATACTTCATGTTCTAATTGAAGTTGTTCAGCAGTTAAAGTACCATAGAATCCGAAATATGGTAATAAGTCACCTTCATCTTCAACAATTGTATGTAAGAATGATTTAGGATCACCATAATCAGCACCCCAACCTACTGCAGTTGAGAAGTCATAGTTCATATTTCCCCATGCCCACATTAATTCTTCATCATCAGATGCAGCAACATTCATTCTAATTTCAACTAAACCATTAGAATTAGCTTCAAGAGCATCATACATTGCTTGTTGAGCAGCTTTTTCTTGAATATTTCTTGATGCGATAACATCAATTAAAATTGGGAATGAGCAACCAGCAGCTGTTAATTCAGTTCTTGCAGCAGCGAAATATTGTTGAGCCTTTGTTTCACTATAAACTGGATCTGATTTTTGAGATGGTGAACCAGTTTGATCAACACCCATTAATCTAACACCTGTTGTATGTTGTTTTGAATTATATTCAGCTTCTACATATTCAACATAATCCTTACCAGTTGAATCAACTGCTAATTCTTTTGCTGTGTATGTACGAGATAATCTTTGAACTGGATCTACTGGATAATAGTAGTTTAGATATTCTAATACTTTTAAACCATATAAGAAACCAAATCTGAAATTCTTATTAGCTACAGCCTTTGCAGTATCTGCTTTTTGAGCATCAGTCTTTTGTGTAATATTTGTACCTGTACCATAAGTATAAGTTTTTCTTATAAAGTTAAAGTTTCCATAGAATGAGAAAGTATCAAGTGATGTAATTGATGTACAGTTTGAATCAACTGGGTTTTCAGCTGAATGTGAACCATCTTCGCCTGTTACATATTTCTTATAACCAACTTCATCAGATGCTTGTACAGTGAATCCATCGATTGTACCATTTTCATATAACTTTCTTGCAGCATCTATACCTTGATCAGATGAAATATAATTTTGAGTAATCTTATCAACATATACATGTCTCTTGTCATAATATTTTGTATTCTTAGTTAATTCAATCTTAGATTGATCTTCATGCTTAGTCATTCTGAAAGCACCATTAACTAAAATATTATTTTCAGTTGCACCAAAATCAGTTCCTTCATCTTCAAGGAATTGTCTATTAACTGGATAATAGCATCCATATGTTAAACAAGTTAAGAAATATGGAGTCTTTTCTCTTAAAGTGAATTCAAGCTTATAATCTTCTAATGCCTTTACACCAACTTCACTGAAAGGAATATCATCTTCAGTATTAGAAACTGTTCCATCTTGGTTAATAACATTATTAGATTTTGCTTCATAATACTCTGCAGAATTATAAATATCTTCTACTAAATACTCAAGTGGACTTGCATGAACTGGATTTAAAACATATTCAAGTGCAGCAACGAAGTCATCTGCTTTTACTTCAGCGTAATCTTCACCTGTATCGTTCTTAATCCACTTAACGCCTTCACGTAATTGGAAAGTCCATACTTGCTTACCATCAGTCTTATCTTCTATTTTGTAAGCAACAGCTAAACCACCATATGTTTTACCATATTGATTGTTCATAATTAGACCATCAACCATATTTACACATTGAAGTGAGTTATTATGAGTATCATTACACAAATAATTGAATTTAGCTTCATCCATTTCAGAAACATAAGTAGTCTTATACTCATTCTTTGTCTTAATTCTCTTATCTCCTACAGTATAATAACCTTCTTGATCAATTTTTGGAAGTGGATTAGGATTAGCTAAAGAAGTATATCCATCCCAAATTTCAATACTGCTATCATCATCGTAATCTTCATCAGGATTGTTTGCATTACATGATGCTAAAGCAGCTAGACCAGCACCTGTTAAAGCACTAGCTAATAAAACCTTTTTTAATTTCATATATTTTTCTCCCTTTCGAAATATTTAAAAATATTATACCCCTCTAAACATTTTATTGTCAATATTTCTATCAATATATATTGATAAAGAGAACAAAAAACAACACTTTTTTAGAAAAATGGGTATTATTTTTTTAAAAAAATAGAATAAAAAAAGGTTAAATTTTACAAATTAAAACTAGTAAAAAATAACCTTGATTTATGAATAATTTACTTTAATAATTTTGAAATATAATCAACTATTTCTTTATTTTTTGCATTTTCAAAGAAATACTTTTTGAATGGATCTCTATCAATTGTATCCATTAAAAACTTATGATCAATCTTCTTTAAAATATCAATCATAGGTGTATGAGTGATTAATTTAACTTGATCTAAAATCTTCTTATTTCTTTGTTCTGGCTCTCTTCTTTCAGCAGGATAACCTTGACCTTTTGGACCATTAAATAGCTTTTCAAAGCAATATTCTAAATTTAATTCAGCACCCCAGCCAAAGCCTTTTGCAAATGGGAAAGCAACAGCATTTCCATCGTTAATTTGATTAAACATATAAGCATCAGATGGATCAACAATATGACCACATAAAACATTAGGGAAAGAGTTTAATGCAAGCATTGCACCTTCACCTGTTCCACAACCTGTTACAACGAAATCACAGGCATCAGCATTTAATAAAATTGCTGCAAGTAAGCCATTTTGTACATATGTTAATGATTTATCATCAGCATTAACCATACCATAATTTACTACAGTATGACCATATTTTGTAGCCACCTTATTTAAAGTATTGTAAATTAATTCATTCTTTGCAGCTTGTGAATTTTCATTAATTAAAGCAATTCTCATTTTTTATATTCTCCTTATTTTTTCTAATAAATAGGGACGATTTAAATCGTCCCTAATCGATTACTATTCAGCCTTACCAACAGAACCAAACATTTCCATTTTAATCTTAACGATTTCTTTAATAGCTTCAACACCTGGAGCTAATAATTTTCTAGGGTCAAATCCTTTACCCTCTAAATCCTTACCAGCTTCAATATATTTTCTTGTTGCTTCTTGGAAATATAATTGACATTCTGTATTAACATTAATCTTACATACGCCTAAAGAAATAGCCTTCTTAATCATATCTTCAGGAATACCAGTACCACCATGTAATACTAGTGGAATATCTCCAACACGTGCTTTAATCTTCTTTAAAGCATCAAAATCTAATCCTTGCCAGTTTGCAGGATATTTACCATGAATGTTACCAATACCAGCAGCTAACATATCAATTCCAGTTTCCTTTAATGTAAAGCATTCTTCTGGATCAGCAACTTCTCCACGACCAATGACACCATCTTCTTCTCCACCGATAGTACCAACTTCAGCTTCAACTGTTGCACCTAAAAAATGAGCTTTAGCAACTATGTCTCTAGTCTTTGCTAAATTCTCTTCTAGTGCATAGTGAGAACCATCAAACATTACTGAAGAATATCCAGCTAATAAAGCTTTTTGAGCTCCTTCATAAGTACCATGATCAAGGTGTAAAGCAACTGGTACAGTTATGTTCATTGATTTAATCATAGCCTTAACCATATCAGCAACTACATTATATCCTGTCATATATTTGTTAGCACCTTCACTAACACCTAACATAACTGGTGATTTTAATTCTTGTGCTGTTTGTAAAATAGCCTTTGTCCATTCAAGGTTATTAATGTTAAAAGCACCTACTGCATAATGGCCTTCCATAGCCTTTTGCATCATATCTTTTGCGTTTACTAATGGCATAAAATACATACCTCCTAAATTATTTATTCCATTTTTATCCATATAATAATTATATATCATATTATAATTATTTACAAGTTAATAACCACTAACTATTTATTATAAAATTAATAATATTTGATAGGTTGTATTTTTTATTAAAAAATTTTATAATTTTATAAAGGAGGAAAGGGATATTAAATATTTTAATATCAAAAGGATATGGTAAACAAAATAGTATCAAACAAAAACATTATTGCTGAAATCTTATGTGTTTTAGCAATAGCATTGTTTATTCCTGAAATTATTAACTTGTTTAGTCGAGATTTCAGAGATGTAGTATTTACTCTTATTTTGTATTCTACTGCTATTTTAAGCGCTATATACATTTTAGTATTATTGCTTACCAAGAAAGAATTATCATTAAAAGCTTTAATAATTCCAGTCATTCTTCTATTTGGTGGAATTGCTGTGAATAATGTAAGAAATGTAATTGAATTTAATTCTTGGGCAGATGTATATTATGCTGCATTATATTCTATAGCTATAATAGCTTATTTATTATTAGCTGCTAACGAGAACAAAAAAGAGTTCAAAATTGTGGTTTACATTTTATTCTTAATAATTTTAGCATCTAATTTATTAGGAGTATTTAATGGATCATCTATATCTTTAGCTAGATTAATAGTTGGCTTAATAATAATCGGAAATGTTTATTTAAGTTTAAATAATAAGGAGGAAGGAAACAATGAAAATAACTAAAATATTAGCTATAATATTTGCAGCAGTATCAGTTTGTCTTGCTGCAGCTGGCCTTGCATTTATGGAATGGAGTAGTGAAGGCGAAAACTATGCAGTGCATAATCCATTAAAGGTATATGGATTCTTATTTGGAATTCTTATGATTGTGTTCTATGTAATTGCATTAACTAAAAAGAGTAAATTAGCAATTATACCTTTAATAGGTTTTGTACCTGCAGGAATTTATTTTGTAAAGAAAATATATGAAGTATTTGATGTGGCTGGAATGACATTCAACCAATCAATTATCGATGTAGTTTCACCAACAGAAAATTTTAATGTAATAACATTATTATTATTCGTTGCATTCATTACATGTGCAATAATATCAATTGTAAAAGATAATAAATTTACTAAATTATTCGTAGTTGGATATTTTGCATTATTAATTTTATCAACTATAAAGTTCTTACCAGAAATCACTATGTTTAGTGAATTAAAGCCTATTACATTCTTATCATATGGTATGGTAGCTGGTTATGCAGCATTTATGTTATTCTTCATTCCTTGCTTCTCTCAAGCTAAAGAAGATAAAGAACAACCAGCAGCTGAAGAAACTACTGAACAACCTGTAGTTGAAGAAGATAAAGAATAATATTATTATTTAATAACAAAAAA
>CAMJOZ010000076.1 GCA_946407635.1 uncultured Caryophanales bacterium | reverse complement strand
TATAACTTCCCTCAATTTTCAGTAGGTGAAACCGGTAGATATGGTGCTCCTGGTAGACGTGAAATTGGTCATGGAGCTTTAGGTGAAAGAGCATTATCATATGTTATTCCATCTGAAGATGAATTCCCTTATACAATTAGGGTTGTTTCTGAAATTTTAGAATCTAATGGTTCTTCATCTCAAGCAACTATTTGTGCTGGTACATTAGCATTAATGGCTGCAGGTGTTCCTATTAAGGCTCCAGTTGCAGGTATCGCAATGGGCTTAATTATGACAGACCCTGAGCATTATACAATTCTAACTGATATCCAAGGAATGGAGGACCATGATGGAGACCTAGATTTTAAGGTTGCAGGTACAAGAGATGGTATTACAGCACTTCAAATGGATATGAAGGTTAGAGGTATTTCTTATGAAATAATAAGAGAAGCACTAGCCCAAGCTAAGAAGGGTAGAATTCAAATTCTAGATCATATGGCAACAACAATTGCAGAAGTTAGACCTGAATTATCTAAATATGCTCCAAAGGTTGTTACTGCAATGATTAATCCTGATAAGATTAAAGATGTTATCGGTGCTGGTGGAAAGAATATCAATGCTACAATTGAAAAGTTTGACAATGTTAAGATTGATCTTGAACAAGATGGTAGATTATATGTAATGCATTCAGATATGGCTACTGCAAAAGCATGTCTTGATTATATTGTTAATTCAGTAAAAGAAGCTGAAGTAGGTAAAATCTATTCTGGTAAAGTAACTAGAAGTGAAAAATATGGTGTATTTGTAGAATTATGGCCTGGTTGTGAAGGTTTATGCCATATTTCAAGATTAGCTCTTGAAAGAGTAGAAAAAGTAGAAGATGTTGTTTCAGTTGGCGATGAAATCATTGTAAAATGTATCGGAGTTAATGAAAAGGGACAAGTTGATTTATCTAGAAAAGATGCATTAAAGGATGCTCAAGCTAGATTTGCTAATAAAGAAGCTCAACAATAATAAATTAAGCCACAATTGTGGCTTTTTTTAATTATAAGCTTAATAATTAATGACTAATTATTTATATTGTCTATGCTATTAATATATAAAATATGCTATAATATTTAAGAAAATAAGGTGATAAAATGAACAAAAAGAATTTATATGCATCATTCTTTTTAAATATGTTTACTGCAATATCTTTTATTGTTTGTATAATCATTACAGCAATTAAAAATCCAGAATCATTTAAAATGTTTACTGTACAATCAAATTTAATGTGTGGAATTGTTGCTATAGTAGTTGTTGTTTTCGAAATATTAATAATTTTGAAGAAAAAAGAAGAATTACCACTTTGGTTAAAAACAGTAAAGATGATAACTACAACTGGAGTTGCATTAACTTTATTAGTTGTTGTATTTTATCTAGGCTTTGTTGCAATAGCTGAAGGTTATAGTTATTTTATAATGTTTTATAATACAAATATTTGTTTTCATTTATTAACACCTTTATCAGCAATAATATCTTTTATCTTTTTTGAAGGTACAAATAAGATTAATTTTAAATTAACATTTTTAAATATTGTTCATATGTTTATTTATACTATTTTTTATTCTATAAATGTTTTAACTCATTTGAATCCAGATGGAAGTGTAAGTAGAAAATATGATTGGTATTATTTTGTTAATGGTGGATACATTTCATTTATATTTATAATATTAGGAATGCTAATTTTCACATATGGTATTGGTTTTAGTCTTTGGTATACAAATAAGAAATTATCTAATAAGTGAGAAAAGGGAAGGCTCTAACCTTCCTTTTTTCATTAACTTTAAGCATGGTTTTTCTTTTGACAATTTAATTTTACTATTAATAACTAATAATTTAAATGAATTGTAATTATAATTTTTTTTGATATAATAATGTAGGTGGCTTTAGGTAATCGAGCAGAAATGTTAGGAAAGTCCATGCTAGCACAATCTGTGATGATTGTAGTGTTTGTGATAGCTTAATAAATAAGGCTATACATGTAATGTGATGGCGAGGCTAGCCTAAGTCTTCGGATATGGTGATGTCTTATAAAGTGCCACAGGAACGATACATCTAGAAATAGATGGGTGAAACGTTGGTAAACCCCACAAGCTAGAAACCCAAATTTTGGTAGGGGAGTCTTATTCATCGAATAAGAAGATAGAATAAGGAAGAGAAATCTTAGATAAATGATTACCACCTTTATGGTACAGAACATGGCTTACAAAGGCTGCTTGGGAGGATTCGTCCTCCTTTCATTTTTTTAATTGAAAACAAATTATATATTTGTTAAAATATATACTGATTTGGAAGTGATATTATGGACATTGAAAAATTGAAGAAAAGACAAGCTATGATTAGAAATTTTTGTATTATTGCCCATATTGATCATGGTAAATCAACTTTAGCTGATAGAATACTAGAAATTTGTGATTCTGTTGAAGAAAGAAAAATGCAAGAACAAATTCTTGATTCAATGGAATTAGAGCGTGAGCGTGGTATTACAATTAAGTTAAATAGTGTAGCTTTAAAATATAAAGCTAATAATGGATTAGAATATGAATTCCATTTAATTGATACTCCAGGACATGTCGATTTTACTTATGAGGTATCAAGAAGCTTAGCTGCGTGTGAAGGAGCTATATTAGTAGTTGACGCAACACAAGGTGTTGAAGCACAAACATTAGCCAATGTATATTTAGCTTTAGATAATGATTTAGAAATATTACCATTAATTAATAAAATAGATTTACCTTCAGCTGATCCTGAAAGAGCTAAACACGAAATTGAAGATGTTATAGGTTTGCCAGCATATAATGCTGTTTTAGCTTCCGCAAAAACAGGTGTTGGTGTCAAAGATATATTAGAACAAGTTGTTGAATTTATTCCAGCCCCAACAGGAGATATAGAAAAACCTTTAAGAGCTTTAATATTTGATTCAGCTTTTGATGCATATAGAGGTGTAGTTGTTTTAATATGTGTTAAAGAAGGTATATTAAAATTAGGTGATACAATTAGATTTATGGCAACTGGTGCGGAATATCAAATTGTTGAAATTGGTGTAAGAACACCTGATGAAGTAAAAAGAGATTATTTGATGGCAGGAGATGTTGGTTTTATTACTGCCTCAATTAAGGATATTAATTTAGTTCATGTTGGTGATACAATAACAACTAAAGAAAACCCAGCTACTGAAGCTTTACCAGGATATAAAAAATTAAATCCAATGGTATTCTGTGGTTTATATCCAATTGATTCTAAGCAGTATCAAGATTTACATGATGCCTTAGATAAATTAAAATTATCAGATGCTTCACTAATATATGAGCCCGAAACATCTCAAGCCTTAGGATTTGGCTTTAGAACTGGTTTCTTAGGCTTATTACACATGGATATCATTAAAGAAAGAATATCAAGAGAATTTGGTATTGATTTAATCGCGACAGCCCCATCTGTTTCATATCATGTTTATTTAACTGATGGAACTATGATTGAAATTGATAATCCATCATTATTACCTGAATTACAAAGAATAGATAGAATTGAAGAACCATTTGTTGTAGCGACAATAATGACTCCATCTGATTATATTGGAGCTGTAATGGATTTATGTCAAAAGAAGCGTGGAACATTTGTTGATATGGAATATGTAGAAGAAACAAGAGCTTTGATTCATTACAATATTCCACTATTAGAAATTGTTTATGATTTCTTTGATAAATTAAAAAGCTATACAAAGGGTTATGCTTCATTTGATTATGAGCTTGGAGATTATATGGAATCTAAGCTTGTTAAAATGGATATAATGCTAAATGGAGATGTAGTAGATGCTTTATCTACTATAGTTCATAAAGATTTTGCTTATGATAGAGGTAGAATTTTAGTTGAAAAATTAAAAGAAATTATCCCTAGACAATTATTTGAAGTACCAGTTCAAGCTGTTATTAACCACAAGGTTATTGCAAGAAGTGATATTAAAGCATTAAGAAAAGATGTTTTAGCTAAATGTTATGGTGGAGATATTTCAAGAAAGAAAAAACTTCTAGAAAAACAAAAAGAAGGAAAGAAGAAAATGAAGGAGATTGGTTCAGTTTCAGTTCCTCAAGAAGCTTTCTTAGCTATCCTATCGACAGATGAAAATTAAAATAGTATAATATTTATTAAAGATATAAGGAGATAAAAATATGAAAAAAGATAATTGTCCATATTGCCAACAAGGTGAAGTTTTAGAGAAGTTTGGTAGATTAGCATTTGAAACTGAAACTTCTGAGGTTATTGTATTTAAAGACCAAACTAATAAAGGTAGAGCAATCGTAGCTTATAAAAAAGATCATGTTGCCGAAATCAAGGACTTAAGTGATGATGAAAGAAATAAATTTATGAAAGATGTATCAGATGTAGCTAAAGCAATTGATAAAGCATATCATCCATATCGTATCAATTATGGTGCTTTCGGTGATACTTTAGGTCATTTACATTTCCACATTGTTCCTAAATATGAAGGTGGAGATTCATTTGGTGGTATGTTTGTTATGAATCATGGTGCTGATTCATATGCTTCTGATGCTGAAATTGAAGAAGTAATTAATAATATTAAGAAATATTATAAAGCTTAATGACACTTTTAAAGGATATGTAATCATATCCTTTTTTTAATATAAATAATATGTTAAAATAACAATATATTTTTGTTTGGAAGGAGGATAATAGATAATATGTATAATATTTATACTCAAGTATGTGGTTTAATTATTACTATTGTAATATTAATATTTTTCTTAACACAAAAAAAGATTCCGAGTAAAAATAAAAGAAATTTTAAATTTATATTATATACATCAGTTTTATTATTTATTATTGATATAGCATCAACGATAATGATATATGAAATACCTAATGAATTAATTACAATTATAATTAGTAAAATATATTTAATGGTATTGTTATCTACTTTATTCTTTACATTAATATATGTATCTGGAGCGTCGTTTCCAATTAAATCATATAGAATATTAGAAATAATATCATATTCATTAATGTTATTATCTGTTGTTATGATATCTATATTAGATTTAAATTTAGTTAGTAATAAAGATTATATTTATACTGAAGGACCAGCTGCTTTATATTGTTATATATTATCTGGTATAGTTATTGTATGTATATGCTTTTTGGCTATTGCTTTTAGAGTTCAAATGAATAGAGATAGATCTAAATTGATATTATTATGGATGGCTATTTGGGTAATTCTTGCTTTAGTTCAATTTTTCTTCCCTAGAATATTAGTTGTAAGTTTCGCAGTTGGTTTAGGATTATTAATTATCTTTATTAAGTTTGAGGATTTAGAAGGAGAAATTGATAAGAATAGTGGTTTATTTAATTTTTATTCCTATGTAAATTATGTAAATACTTTAAAGAGATTAGAAATCAAAACTAGAATGGTTTATTTAAGACCAGTTGATTCAATGTATAGATTAGATGAAAAAATAATTGAAAATGGGAAAAAACAAATAAATAATAAATTATCTAAATTAAAAAATTCAACATGTTTTATTAATGAAGATAGATAT
>CAMJOZ010000075.1 GCA_946407635.1 uncultured Caryophanales bacterium | reverse complement strand
CTCCTAATAAAAAAATGAGATTTACCATCTAGCAAATCTCATTAATATTATCTTGAATGAATTATAACAGCTACAATTACAAGGGTTACGAATAATACTGCTAAACCAGCAGTTGTTCTTTGCATAAATAATTCAATACCACGAGTCTTTTGATTTTTAAATAAATCAGACTTACTACCATTGAATGCATCATTTATATCATCTTTTGATCCTTGTAGCATAACTATAGTTATTAATAAAATCGCTACTAAAACAACAAATATATCAATTATGAATTCCATAAAAGGAAACACCTCTTTCTACAATCAAAGTTATTATACATAAAAGATATATCAATTTCAAGTTATTTTTTTATATTTAACTATGTTAAAAAGTAAAAAAAGCATAAATAGAAAAAACTATCTATGCTTAAAAATAATTATTTAAAATTTCTTTTTAATAATCCTTCTAAAGCTCTACCATGTCTAGCTTCATCACGAGCCATTTCATGAACAGTGTCATGGATAGCATCTAAATTATACTTCTTAGCTAATTTAGCAAGTTCAGTCTTACCTTGAGTCGCACCATATTCGCATTCAACTCTCCAAGCTAAATTCTTCTTAGTATCATCAGTCATATTTGCTTCTAGATCACTACCTAATAATTCAGCGAATTTAGCTGCGTGCTCAGCCTCTTCAAAGGCAGCTTTTTCCCAATATAAACCAATTTCTGGATATCCTGCTCTATGAGCTACTCTTGCCATACATAAATACATACCAACTTCTGAGCATTCACCATTGAAATTAGCCTTTAATTGTTCAAATATTGTTTTCTTAACATCCTCTGGAATATCAGGATTATTCTTAACAGTTTTAGCATAAACACCAAATTCATGTTCAGCAGCTAAAGGCATTTCTCCTTCTACTTCTTGGAAAGCTTTGGCAGGTGCCTTACATACTGGACACTTGAAATCCTCTGGTAAAGAATCTCCCTCATAAACATATCCACAAACCTTACATACATATTTTTTCATATTATCACCCTTTCTTCTAATTATCGAAATAATTATATGTTAGTTTATTATAAATTATTTTTATAAATTATTCAAATTCAATTATTCTAATAATTCTAAAATATCCTGTTTAGATAATTTGAAATTATTATTAGTATCAACAATTGATTCAGCTAAGTCAAGCTTAATCTTTTGTAATTCAATTACTTTTTCTTCTATTGTATTCTTACATATCAATCTTAATACATAAACATTCTTTGTTTGACCAATTCTATATGCTCTATCTGAAGCCTGAAGCTCGGCACTTGAATTCCACCATGGATCTAGATGAATTACCATATCCGCACCAACTAAATTCAAGCCTGTACCACCAGCCTTAAGTGAAATAATGAAAACCTTAATATCAGTATTACTATTAAATTCATTAACCATTTCAATTCTAGTTTTAGCCTTTGTTGTTCCATCTAGGATAAAATGTTGAATACCCATATCATCAAGCTCTCTTGATAATATTGGGAAGCTTTGAGCAAATTGTGAGAATACTAATATTCTATGACCAGCTTCAATAGATGATTTAATAATATCAGAAGCCATATTTATCTTAGTATTTTCAAAATGTTCTTGTAATATTAATTCAGGAGTAATACAAATTTGACGTAATCTTGTTAATAAAGCTAAAATATTCTTTCCGCCTTCTTTAATATCATCCTTTAATTTCATTACATAGCCATCATAAATTTCTTTTTGTTTTGGCTCCATCTTATAGTAATAATAATCTTCAATCTTATCAGGTAAATCATTTAATACATCCTTCTTAGTTCTTCTTAAGATGAATGGATTTACTCTCTTCTTAAGATTATCTAATGCTTCATAATCATCATGAATAATTAATGATTCATATCTTGATTTGAAATGAGAATAATTTGATAAATATCCTGGTAATAAGAAATCAAATATACTCCATAAATCAGCTAAACCATTCTCAATAGGCGTACCTGTTAAAGCAAAATTAATATCACTTGATAATGATTTAATTGCTTCACTCTTTTGAGCATATTGATTCTTAATATATTGAGCCTCATCAGCGATAACAAATCTAAATTTAGTATTATATAAATTAATATCTCTTCTTAATGAATCATAAGATGTAATATATAGCATCTTCTTACATGGATCAATATTTCTAATTGTGTTTTCTCTATCACTAATTGAACCTAATATTAATTTTGTAGGACATTCTAATTTCCACTTATCACATTCATTTTCCCAGTTATATACTAAAGACATTGGACAAACAATTAATGAAGGCATCTTTTCTTTATCTGATGATAAGAAGCTTATAACCTCTAATGTTTTTCCAAGTCCCATATCATCAGCTAAAATTCCACCAAATCCATATGATGATAATGTCTTTAGCCATTTAAAGCCATCTACCTGATATGGTCTTAATAATGGTTTATAATAATCATCAAGCTCATATTTACTCTTTTTATAATTTTGAATTGTAGTAATCATCTTAACTACTTCACCATCAAGTGAAATATTAGTATCGATTCCCGCAACAAGCTTTAACAAATAGTTAAGTGGCTTTTCAACTGGCTTTATTAATTCACTAGATGAAATATTGAAATCCTCCAAGAAATCATCGATTTCCTTAGCGGCCTTTTCATCAATTTCAAGTATTGATGAATTCTCAAGTCTAATGAATTTTTTCTTTTCATGATATGCATCAAGCATTTTCTTTATATCTTCTTGAGTCATATCCTCATTTTCAAATGAGAATGATAATAATCCAACATTATAAGAAACATTAACGCCAGTTCTTTTACTCTTAATAGCCTTTAATGATTTCATCGCTTCATCAAAATAAATATCACCATAAGCTTTTATTTGAGTTAAATCAGATGTTAAGAATTTATATTGACTCTCTAAATCATTAATAACATATTTTTTAGGTGTATCCTTAATAAAATAATAACTATTAATAGTTTCAATATAAGATTCGTGTAATTCTCTTAAATAAGGACTATTTCTATCTTCTTTTGAACAAGAAATCTTAGGTTGTAATACTATTGATTCATTTTCATAAGACATATATGAATTAATCTTAATTACAGGTATTGGATATGCTTTATAAAATGAATCATCAATAATAATATTATTTCTAATAATTGGTAACAAATTAGATATAAACATAGCTGAATTAGATTTAATCTTTAATGAACCATTTACCTTAAATAAATTATTGAATACTTTATTTTCAATCATTGATTTATATGTATAGCCATAAATAGTATCTTTAGATATGAAATAACATCTATTAATACCAGATACTAATATTTTAGAATCAATAGGTAAATCTAATTTCAATTCATTTTCATCTAATAAAATATTACAATTATTGATTATTGTTATATTTCTTTCAAGTGGCTTTAATTCATCAGCTAATCTAAAATCAATTTTATTATCTACATAAAATTCTAATATTTTTAGGATATGAGATTTCTTAATAGTAATACATTTTTGTGTATTTTCATTAGAAATATTTCTTAAGAATGAATAGAATTCTTTACTAATATTATCAAATGTTTCATATGAATGGACAAATTCTAATCTTTGACCATAAGAAACAAATTTGTTTTCTTCTGTCGCATTAACAAATTCAGAAATACTTTTGATAATATAATCCTTATCAAAGCCAATCTTAACACTTAAAACATAATTACCATTAATAACTTCAATAATAGGTGTTAAATGAATTAAACCAAAATAAGGGTTATTAACTTTTATAGTGTTAGCTAAATCATTTAAAATAGAGCTATGAACTGTTTCATTTTTCTTTTCAACATAAATATTATATTCATTATCAAACTTGTCCCTATCAAGTAATAATAATGCTAAAGCGTATAAAGCAACAACATGAATACATTCTTTAGTGTTATAAAAAAGTAAACAATCACAATCCTCTTCTATAACATTTAGTTTCTTATCCAATACTAATTTAGCACCTTGACATACCATCGCAGTCATAAACAAATTAGTTGGAATAATCTCAAACTTGTCATCACTTTCGATTACATTAGCATATAGACCTGGACTCTCAATTGCATGTTCTAAAAAAACTTTAAAAGTTTGATTTGAATCATATTTAAATAATAATTCATTTAGATTCATAGTAACTCCCCTCATATAAATCGTAGTGTGTGTCTATAAGTGTCTTGTATAATTATAACATAATATTATTAATAATAATATATATTTTATGTCTTAAGAAATCGTTTTACTTAAAAATAAATAAAAAAGAGTATCTAATTTTTATAATTAAATACTCATATTATACATATTTTCTCAAAAAAGGATTATAAGAATTAAGCATTCTCTAATGCTTCATTCCTACTCAAAAGATATAAGATATATTGATTCATTGAAACACCTTCTCTTTTAGCATCAATAGCTATTCTTTTATGAAGGTTTTTAGGTATACGAATTCTAAATTGTCCAGAAAAATCATTTAAACTATTTGGTAAAGGAATATCATTACCAGCTTCTAATTCACTACTTATCCAAGTAAGTCTCGCATCCTCTCCATTTTTAATAACATCATCAATGGTTTCTCCCTGAGATAAACAACCAGGCAAATCAGGATAAATAATAACATATCCTCCTTCATATTCATCGGGAATAATTTCAAAAGGATATTTAAGACTCATATAATCATTTATTGTCATAGTTCATCACCTAGTTTCATTATATATGGTTCCGTATTTGGTGTCAAATTATATTTTTATATAGAAGAAAAAAATGCCTGTAAATAAATACAAGCATTACTTATAAATTAAATTAATTATTACTTTATATTAGCAATTCTAACAGTATCTCTAGCAATCATTACTTCTTCATTAGTAGGGATAATCCATACTTGAATCTTAGAATCTGGAGTAGAAATGATTCTTTCATCAGAGAATGTATCATTTAATTTTTCATCAAGCTTAACGCCTAATACGCCTAAACGATCACATATGTTCTTTCTTAAATGCTTTAAGTTTTCACCCATACCAGCTGTAAAGGCAATTACATCACATCCACCCATATAAACATAATATGCAGCGATATAATCTACAATTCTCTTAGCTTGAACATCAAATGTTAATTTACATCTATGATCTCCAGCGTTCATACCTGCAGTAACATCACGAGCATCATTTGAACGACCAGACATACCTAAATATCCACTCTTCTTATTTAAGATATTAACAACTTCGGCAGCTGTCTTATTTTCTTTTTCACAAATATAAGAAACTACAGTTGGATCTAAACTACCAGAACGAGTTCCCATAGGAATACCCTCTAGTGGTGTTAAACCCATTGATGTATCCTTACATTTACCACCATCAACAGCACTAATTGAAGCACCATTACCTAAGTGACAAACAATAGTCTTAGTTTCACTTAAAGGCTTACCAATTAATTCTGCAGCTCTTTGTGATACATATTTATGAGATGTACCATGTGCACCATATTTTCTAATACCATATTTTTCATACCATTCATATGGAGTAGCATACATATAAGCCTCTTCAGGCATTGTTTGATGGAATACTGTATCAAATACAACAACCTCAGGAACAT
>CAMJOZ010000074.1 GCA_946407635.1 uncultured Caryophanales bacterium | reverse complement strand
TAAAAGAAAGGAATTAATTATTATGGAAATTAATAAACTAGCATTTAATGAAATAAATGAATTTAATATAGATAATACTAAGACCAATAGTTTAGATGTAGATAATCTTAAAACTGATAATTTTAATTATGATGAGGAATCTTATACTGATATAAGAGATTATTCTAAAGTAAATAGACGAATAGTTAAAGCAACTAAGGTAGTTGGTATTACTTTAACTATTACAGCCGCTGCCTTATTAACAGGCACTGTTGTTGCGAATGTATATTTGGGTAAGCTACCTAAGCTTGAAAATCTTGAATATGTAGTAGATGGTAATAATATTAATTATGAATTTGATATAATTAATAAGGGTAGAATGTATATAACATTTGAGGTTTATGATGAACAAAAAAATAATTTATTTACTTTAGATGTTACTAAAGAGGATAAATATCAAGGAACTATTGATGAGCTTTTATATGATACAAATTATATTTTTAAAATTGTTTCAACAAATAAATTTGATTATAAAAAGAATTTAGATGAACAAATTATTAGAACTGGAAGTATGGACTAATGGAAAATAAAGATAATCTTGAAGAAAAAAATGAAAATATTGAGAATGAAAACCTTGATGAAACTGATGGTTTAGAGGTTAGAGTTTATAATAAAAAAGCTAAGCCTAATGCTTCATGGTGGGGAAGAAAAACAAGAGGCCAAAAAACTTCTTTCATTATTTCAATTGTTTTATTAACTATAAGTATCGCAGCTACATTTATTTTAATATTTTGTAGACAAATATTTGGTGATGAAGTAGGCAATGAAATAATTGGTGAAGGTAATTTAAATGGTTTTGTCGCTTTTGGTAAAAGTATTAGGAATTCACTTGGTAAGGTTGGAATATCATTTTTAGTTATTTCAATTACATTTTTAATTACTTTTATTATTAGTGGTATTTTAAAATTATCAACTAATAAGAGTAATAAAGGAAGAACCATCAGTTCTTTAACTAGAAGCTTATTAAAATATTTAGCTATTTTAGCTGACTTAGCTATCATATTAACTATTTGGGGTGTTGATGTTGCTTCAATAGTTGCTGGTCTTGGTGTTTTATCTTTAATTGTTGGTTTGGGTTGTCAAACATTAATACAAGATATTATTTCTGGATTGTTTATTGTTTTTGATGATTATTTTAATGTTGGTGACATGGTTATTATCGATGGTTTTAGAGGATATGTTTCTGAAATTGGATTAAGAACTGTTAAACTTGATGATAAATGTGGTAATATTAAAGCAATAACAAATTCTAATGTTGGTACTTGTGTTAATTTATCAAGACAAACTAATTTAATATCTATAACAATGAGTTGTGGATATAATGAAGATATAAGAAGAGTTGAAGCAGTTATCGCTAAAGAATTACCAAAGATTAGAGAAAGATTACCTAAGATTGTCGATGGACCAACTTATAAAGGAATTGATGCTATAAGTGATTCGTCTATAGATTTTGGTTTTTCAGTTAGATGTAAAGCTATGGATAGATTCCAAGTTAAAAGAGATTTTACAAGAGAAGTATATTTAATGTTTGTATTAAATGATATTTCAATTCCATTTAATCAAATTGTTGTTAATCCTCAGGATGATCAAAATAGACCTTCTGCTACAGCTGAAGAAATTGAAATTGCTGAAAGTTTAAATCAAAAGAATAGAGAAATAGCTCCAAAGCCTAAGAAAGAAAGCTTCTTAAAAAGAGCTAAAGAAACTTTCATAGATGATATGGATAATATTTATAATTTAAGTGACACAGATTAAAAATTGGAGGTGCTACTATGGATAGAAAAATTGAAGAGAAAAAAGTTAGAAATATTCGTGATCTTGGTGGCATCACTAATAAAGATGGTTTTGTTATTAAAGAAAAGCATCTTATAAGAAGTAGTAAACTAAATAAAATTTCTGAAGATTTTTATGAAAGAAATAATATTAAAACTGTTATTGATTTAAGAATTGATTTAGAAATTGATGAAGCTCCTGATAAATATATAGATAAGATTAATTATGTTAAAATTCCTATTGTATCAGGTAGTAGATTGGGTATCACTCATGAAAAGGATTCAAGAAAGAGCACTAAAAATATCCCTGATTTAAGAGATTTATATAGTGATATTTTTAAAGATGAATATTCAATAGAAAAAATTAAAGAAACTATAAAATTAATTATGAGTAATCGTGATGGTGCAATATTATGGCATTGTACAGAAGGAAAAGATAGATGTGGTATTATATCAGCACTTATTTTATATATATTAGGAGTTGATATGAATGTCATTTATGATGATTATATGCTTACTAATGAAGCAGCTAAGAAAAGAGCTAGGAAGTTTTATATTTTAGTATTCTTAGTAAGATTTAATCGTAAGGTAGCTAGAAGAGCTAAAGATATATTCTTAGCTTATGAAAGATATTTAGACGCATCAATCGATACAATTAAAGCTGAATATGGCTCACTTGATGAATTTATTAAAAATAAATTAGAAATCTCTGATGAGGAAATTAAAGATTTCAGAGATTATGTACTAAAAAAGTAATACCATTTTTAAATTTTTTATTATATAATAAAATATACAAAGGAGATTGAGATTATGGCAGTTAAAACAAAAGCAACACCAACAGCAAAAAAGGACACAACTAAACCAGTTGCTAAGGTTCCTAATAAAAAAGTAGAGGTTGTAGTTCCTCAAAAGGATAAAAAGACATCTACAGGAAAGACTATTTATCATGTTTCTAAGCGTGATAACGATGGTAGAGAATGGAAGGTATTCATCCAAACTTCTGATAAGGTTATCAAATTATTTAAGACTCAAGAAGAAGCTTTAAAATATGCTAAGGATTTAGCGAAAAATAAAGATAACGCTACTGTTATGTTACATGGCTTAGATGGTAAAATTAGAAAATATTAATTAATAGATGGACTTCAAATGAAGTCCATTTGTTGTTTTTAAAAAAATAGTGCATAATTTAATTAAATTATGTATAATAATTAGCGAGTGATTTTTATGGAAAAAAGAGTTAAAAAATTTATTATTGATGGAAATTTTAATATTGATAATAAAATTGTCTGTGCTACATCTGGTGGGGCAGATTCTTTAGCCATGCTTTATATTTTACATAATTTAGGTTATGAATGTATTTTAGCTCATGTTAATCATCATAAAAGAGTTGAGTCTGAAATTGAAGAAAAAGAAATGAAGAATTTAGCTTCAAAGCTAAATATTCCATTTGAGGTTTTAGAATATCATTTTGATGGAAATGGTAATTTCCATGATCAATCACATATTGCTAGATATAAATTTTTTAAAGAAGTATGTGATAAATATCATACTAATATTATTTCAACTGCTCATCATTCAGATGATTTAATTGAAACAATTTTAATAAAATTATTAGAAGGATCTAATTTGTATGGTTATGGTGGAATTAAATCATGTTATTTTGATGGAAAATATAAAATAATTAGACCATTAATTAGCTTTTCAAAAGAAGAATTAAAAGATTATTGTATTAAAAATAATATTAAATATTTTGATGATAAATCTAATTTTGAAGATGATTATTTAAGAAATAGATTACGTCATCATGTTATTCCACTTTTAAAGGATGAATGTCATGATTTAGGAGCTAAAGCTTTAAAATATTCAAATATTTTATATGAATCATTTGATTTCATTAGAAAGTTAAGTATTAATTATTTAAATGAACATAATGATATGATTAATATTGATGATTATGAATCACTCGATATTGCTTTAAAAAAAGATATTATTTCATTACTTTTAGAAAAATATAATATTAGAAAAAACACAAATGTTATAACTGATATTTTAGATTTAATTAAAGATAAAAGTGGTAATAAAAATATAGATTTAAGTGATGGATTTATTTTAAATAAATCATATAATCTTGTTTCAATTATTAAAAAAGAGAAATTAGAATCTGAAATTATTTCATTAGATTTAGATGAGGTTAAAACATTTAATGGAATGTATAAATTCTATTTTTCAAAAAATATACCAACTAATAATGCAAAATATATTAAACTGTGCTATAATAATTTGAAACTTCCTTTTTACATAAGATGTAAAATGGAAGGTGATAAAATAAATATTCAAAATGGAACTAAAAAAATATCAAGGGTATTTATAGATAAAAAAATACCTGAAGCGATTAGAAGCATAACTCCTATTATTTTAGATAATTCAAATAATATAATTTGGGTTTATGATTTGATTAAAAGTGATGATATTTATAAGATGAAGGAAAATTGCGATATTTATTTGATTGGCGAGGTGTTATAATGCAAAATGACATTAAAAAAATTAGTGTTTCAGAAGAAGAAATAAAAAAAATAGTAACAAGCCTTGGTAAACAAATCGCAAAAGATTATGAAGGAAGAAATCCAATGTTTATTGGTATGCTAAAGGGAGCTGTTCCTTTTATGACAGATCTTTTAAAATATGTTTTAATTCCTTGTACTGTTGATTACATTAAGGCTTCATCATATTCAGGAACTAAATCAGGTAGTTTAGTTGTTCAAGGTAATATGCCTGATGTTAAGGATAGAGAAGTTGTTATTATTGATGATATTTTGGATACTGGAAGAACATTATTACACTTCAAAAAGACATTATTAGATTTGGGAGCTAAGAGTGTTAAAGTATGTGTTTTACTAGACAAACCTGGAGGTAGATTGGTTGATATTCAGGCTGATTATGTTGGAGGCTTAGTACCTAATGAGTTTGTTGTAGGATATGGATTAGATTATAATGAAAAGTATAGAAATCTTCCATTTATTGGAGTTTTAAAGGAAGAAATCTATAAGTAGGAGGAAGTAATGCAAAAAAATAATAATCAAAACAATCAAAACCGTAGACGCGGGTTCGATTTGATTTTCTTTATTGTTGTAATACTTGCGATTGTCGCTGTTGTATTATTAATAAGAAATTTAATGACATCATCTTCAGTTACAACATTCTCTTATCAAGAATTTGTAACAAAGGTTAATGAAGAAAAAATCGTTCCTGAAAAGATTATTGCAAAGCCTGCTGGTGGAGAGAACTATGATGTTTATACTATCACAGGTACATATAAGGTTGAAGAAAATAAAACAGCTAAATTTACTTTAAATGTTCAAGGACAACAATTAAATGAAATTATAGTAAATCACGCAAACCTTAAGATTACAATTGATACAATTAGCCAAAATATTTGGTTATCACTTTTAGTATCATTTATACCTTACATTATCATTTTGATTATAGGTTTCTTCTTGTTTAGAAGTATGTTTAGATCACAAGGTGGTGGTGATGCATTTAATTTTGCTAAATCTACTGCGAAGTTATCTAGATCTAAAACTGTAACATTTAAAGATGTTGCTGGTTGTGATGAAGAAAAGGAAGAATTAGTTGAAATAATTGATTTCTTAAAGAATCCTCGTAAATATAATGAAATTGGTGCGAGAGTACCTAAGGGAGTATTATTATTTGGTCCTCCAGGTACAGGTAAAACATTGCTTGCAAAGGCAGTTGCTGGTGAAGCTGGCGTACCATTCTTCTCAATTTCAGGTTCTGACTTCGTTGAAATGTTTGTAGGTGTTGGTGCTGCTCGTGTTAGAGACATGTTTAAAACAGCTAAAGAGAATTCACCATGTATTATTTTCATCGATGAAATTGATGCTGTAGGTAGACAACGTGGTGCTGGTATGGGTGGTGGACACGATGAACGTGAACAAACACTTAACCAATTATTAGTTGAAATGGATGG
>CAMJOZ010000073.1 GCA_946407635.1 uncultured Caryophanales bacterium | reverse complement strand
AATAATTGAAAATGGGAAAGAACAAATAAATAATAAATTATTTAAATTAAAAAAATTAAAATTTTTTATTAATGAAGCTAGATATCTAATTTTATTAGATAAAAAATATGAAATATCATTAGATGAAATAATAAATAGAGCTAAAAATGATATTGATTTTGTTAATAAATATTATAATGTTTATTATTTTGATGATATTACATTATTAAAAGATCAAAATGATATTAGAGCGATTATTAATTATTCTAAAGATAAATTAGATCTTGATGAAACTGTTTATAATATTACAAATGAATTTATTCATGATTATTATTCAATTGGTGATGTAGAAGTATTAATCAAGGATTGTATTGAAAATGATAAAGTATTAGTTTATTTACAGCCAATATTCTCAACTAAATTGAAAAAAATAGTAAGTGCAGAAGCCTTATGTAGATTAATTGATTTAAATGGTAAAATAGCTCCACCAAATATATTTATTCCTGTTGCTGAAAAGAACGGATTAATTAATAAATTAGATGAAATTGTATTTACTAAGGTTTGTGAATTTATATCTAAAAATAATATGGATGAGCTTGGTCTAGATTATATTGAAACTAATTTATCTGTAATTCAATTATCAGATGAAAATTTAGCTAATAAATATTTAGATATTATAACTAAATATAATATTAATCCTAAATACATAAATCTTGAAATTACAGAAAGTGCAGAAGCAGATAAAACCAATTCATTAAATAATAATTTAGTTAATTTTATTAATAATGGTGTATCATTATCATTAGATGATTATGGTACAGGATATTCAAATTTAAGTTATGTTGCGACAATGCCTGTTAAAATAATTAAATTTGATAAGATTATGACTGATGAATATTTTTCTGGTTCAAAAGCTAAATTTGTAATGGACTATTCGATTAAAATGTTTAAAGCTATGGATTTAAAAATTGTTTCAGAAGGAGTAGAAACTAAAAAACAATTAGATGATTTATCACTTTTAGGTGTTGATTTTATTCAAGGATTCTATTTTTCAAAGCCAATACCTATGGATGAATTCATTTTATTTATTAAAAATTTTAAGTATGATGAGAATATGGACTAATGTCCATATTTTTTTAATTAATATCTTGAATAAAAAATAAGTAAGTATTATAATATTTTTGTCATATTAAGGGGAGCCTTTTGGCTGAGAGGAAATAATATTCGACCCTTGACCTGATCTAGGTAATACTAGCGTAGGAATAATATGGAACAATATTCTTTATTATGTATTCTTATTTTAGTATGTCCTAGCGGACATTTTTATTTTTATAAGGAGAAAAAACATGAAAGAAAAGAAATTTTCAGTTAGAGTTCTTGCAGAAATTGCTATATTTTCAGCAATCGCATTTGCTCTAGACGCCCTACAAGGTGGTATTTTCAGAGGCGTATTCGCAGCTGGAGGATCTATAGGTATTGCAATGGTTCCAATTTTTGTAATAGCTTATAGAAGAGGATTCTTAGCAGGATTCTTATGTGGTTTAGTAGTATCATTAATTCAAATGTTAGGTGGTATCTATGTTATTCAAGGAGCTTCATTTGATAATGAATTTATGAAAGCTATGGGACCTTTCTTACAAGTTATGCTTGATTATGTTTTAGCATATACATTTGTAGGTTTAATTGCTGGTATATTCGGTGAATTATATCAAAAAGAAGAAAACGACAAGAAAAAGATTTTATGGATTATTGTTGGTACAGTTTTAGCAGGATTATTCAAGTATGGATCTCATGTTATCGCTGGAGGTGTATTCTGGTTAGGTGATGGATCTGATGGATTCTGGGGTGTAGCAAATGATTCTTGGTTATATTCATTTGTTTATAATGGTGCATATTCAATTCCAAATATCATTTTATGTACTCCAATCATGATATTAATTTCAAAATTTTATCCTAGAATTCTTAATGCTAATTATTATGAAAAGGACAATAAAGAAGTAAATGCAGATGAAGAAAAAGGAGAATCTGTAAATGAAAAATTATAAATTATTATCTAAAATATTATTTTTAGTAGCTTCAGGATTATTCTTAATCTTCGCTATAGTCTTATTTGCAACATCATTTGAATCATATGATGATGGTTGGGGAATTGATTTTAGTTTTAATAAAGATTATTCATTATTAATGTTTTTAGGAATAGCTTTAACAGCTTATACTGCATATAATTTATATACATTTATTAAAAATAAAGAATTAAATGATTTACCATACTATGTATTTGGTACTTTAGCTTTTGTTGGTGCAGGCTATAATTTAGGTGTATTCTTTAAAGCAATCTCAAAAGGTAAAGATTATCAATCTAATCAATTATATTTATATTTTGGTTTAGTTTGTTTAGTATTGATTATTGCAATCCTATTTAAATACTTAGGTAAGAAGAAAGATCAAGAATAATAAATAATTATTATCAAGAGAAAGTGACTTAAATGTCACTTTTTTTATTTTATTATGTAAACCAAAATATAAATATTATATAATAATATTAGGTGATTAAATTGCGTGGTTTATATATTCATATTCCTTTTTGTAAATCAATTTGTTCATACTGTGATTTTACAAAAAGATTAGGTGACAATTTAATATATGAAAAATATATAAATAGATTAATAGAAGAAATTGATTCATATAAAAATGAACTTGTTAATATTAAAACTGTCTATATTGGTGGAGGAACACCGAATGTATTACCACTTGATTTATTAGAAAAGCTTTTTATTAAAATAAAACCATATTTAGATAATTCAATTGAAAATAGTATTGAATTAAATCCTGAATTAATCACAAGAGATTTAGCAAAATTATTAAATAAATATAAATTCAATAGAGTATCATTAGGAGTAGAAACTATTGATCCTAATGCGATTAAATTATTAAATAGACATCATACTAAACAAGATATTTATAATTCATTCAGATATTTAAAAGATAATAATATAACTAATATTAATTGTGATTTAATATTTGGAATACCATATACTAGTCTAAATACCCTTAAAAATGACCTAGATTTCATTATTCATCAAGAACCCACACATATATCATGTTATTCATTAATAATTGAAAATAAGACAATTTTGAAGCATAAAATAGATAAAGGTGAGATTACACCACTTGATGACGATTTAATTAGTGATATGTATGATTATATTAATGATAAATTAAAATCATATGGATATAATCATTATGAAATATCTAATTATGCAATAACTAATCATGAATCAATTCATAATAAGATATATTGGACTGAAAATGAATATGTTGGTGTAGGGGCTGGAGCCTCTGGATTTATAAATAACATTAGATATGACAATAATAAGCGTTTAAAGGCTTATTTTGAGGCTTTTAGAGAAAATACATATGAATTATCATCTCTTGATAAAAAGAAAGAATTTATGATGCTAGGATTACGCTTAATTAAAGGTGTATCTATGATTGATTATAAAAATATGTTTAATTCATCAATGTTAGATGATTTTAAAGATGAAATAAATAAATTATTAAAGAAGAATTTGTTAGAAATTGTAGGTAATAATATTAGAATTCCTTATGATAAATTATTTTTAGCTAATATTGTTTGGGAGGAATTTGTGTGAAAAAAAAAGAAAGAAAAATAGTATTTTATGAAATATCTGATTTTAAATATCATTTAAAGCAATTAAGATTATCTGAAAATACGATAGATGCATATATCTCAGATTTAATTCAATATGAAGAATTCATGAGTGAATATGAAAAGATTGAAGATGTAAATGATATTACTAGAGAGGATGTAAATAAATATATTCAATCTTTAAAAAGAAAGAATTTATCTAAAACATCTATAAATAGAAAAATAATCGCAATTAAAGATTTTCATAAATATTTATTAAAAGAAAATATTACTAGAGAAAATCCAACTGAAAAAATTGATAATCAAAAAGCTGATAAAGCATTACCAACAGTATTATCAATTGATGAAATTAATAAAATGATATCATCAATTAATGGTGATGAACCATTAGATATTAGAAATAGAGCGATGATGGAATTATTATACGCAGCTGGATTAAGAATATCTGAATTATTAGATTTAAAACAAGAAGATGTTCATTTAAAAGAAAAATACATTGTTGTTAAAGAAGGAAAAGGAAATAAAGATAGATATGTTCCAATCGGTGAAATGGCAGTAATAGCATTAAGAAAATATCGTGAAGAAGTTAGACCTTTAATAGCACAAAAAAGTGTTAAAAACTTATTTGTTAATTATAAGGGTGAACCAATGACAAGACAAGCAATGTTTAAATATATTAAAAAGCTCGCTGCTGATAATGGAATAACTAAAACAATTTCACCTCATACAATAAGACATTCCTTTGCTACACATTTACTTGAAGGTGGAACAGATCTAAGAGTAGTTCAGGAGTTATTAGGTCATGAAGATATATCTACAACTCAAATATATACTCATTTAGATAAATCAAAAATTAGAACTATCTACGATAATACACATCCTTTAGGAAATCATAATGAAAGTAAATAGGTAATAATCAAGATTTCGGACAACAATCTAGTTTTTTAAACAAGATTAACTTAATATTAAAATAAGTAAATGTAATTATATTAACTATTATAATTTTGAAATATTATTTAAGAATTTTAAATGATTGAAATTTTGGCTTAATAAAGCCATTTTAAGGAGGAAAAGAATGGATAATTTCATTTATAACGCACCAACGAAGGTATTTTTCGGTAGAGGTAGAGAAAACGAATTGGGAGATATTTTAAAAAGCTATAAAATCAAGAAGATAATGTTACATTATGGACATTCATCAATCAAAAAAAGTGGCTTATATGACAAAATTGTTAAAATTTTAAACGACAATAAAATCGATTTTATTGATTTTGGTGGTGTAGATGCTAATCCTAAGTTATCAAAGGTATTAGAAGGCATTAAAATCATTAAAAATAACCCTGTAGAATTGATTTTAGCTGTTGGTGGAGGATCTGTAATTGATTCAGCTAAAGCAATGGCTGTAGGGGCTAAAGTTGATTTCTCACCATGGAAATTTTCAATAAAAGAAGAAACAGCTAAAGATCACATTCCTGTAGGTGTTATTTTAACACTTTCAGCATCTGGATCAGATATGAGTAATTCATGTGTTATTACTAATGATCAAACACTAGAAAAAAGAGGATTTTCAAGCGAAGAAAATAGACCGTTATTCGCTATATTAAATCCAGAATTAACATATAGTGTTAATAAATTTCAAACAGGATGTGGTATCGTAGATATTATGATGCATACACTAGAAAGATATTTTTCTTTAGGTAGTCAATCACCAATAACTGATAACATCGCTTTAGGGCTTTTAAAAGCAGTTAAAGATATGGGAATTAGAGCTATAAAAAATCCAAAAGATTATGAAGCTAGAGCGACCCTAATGTGGGCTAATAGTTTATCTCATAATGGCTTAACCGGATGCGGAAGAAACTTTGTAATGAGTGTACATCAAATAGAGCATGAAGTATCTGGTATGTATGATAATATAGCTCACGGAGCAGGGCTCGCAGCATTATGGCCACAATGGGCTATGAATTCATATAAAGCTACTCCAGAATTGTTCTTAAGATTCTCGTATGAGGTTATGGAAATCAAACCAACCGACAATAAGAACAAAGACATTGAAGATGGTATAATTAGTTTAAAGAACTATTTTAAAGAGATCGGAATGCCGACATCACTTAAAGAATTAGGTGTAAAAGAAGAATCACTAGAGCAATTAGCATGGAATGCAATGTTCAAAGGTAAACGAGTTTTAGAGGACATAATAACAGTCGATAAAGACCTTGCATTAAAGATCTTAAAAGAATCATTTTAACTAACTTATAATTAAATAAATTGGCGTCTATAGATAAATGACTACTATAGGCGCTTTTTTATTAGTCAGAAAAAATTTCAAAAACTATCTAGTATTAAATACTAGTTATAATATTGTAATGTAAGCGTTATCTTTATATTATATATTACATACTTTTGGAAAAATTTTGCTCAAATTTTGATTTTTTTAAAAAGATAATAAATATTAA
>CAMJOZ010000072.1 GCA_946407635.1 uncultured Caryophanales bacterium | reverse complement strand
GGAAAAGACAGAAAAATTAATTAAAGAAATTGCAGAATTAAGAAGAATGCATAGACAAAATAGAAATAAAAAATAGATAAAATTGCACTACAAATGTAGTGCTTTTAATTTATATTAATGTTTATATTTTTTAAAATTGTCATTTTATAATATATGTTTAAGTTTATATTGAAACTCATATAAGTGTTTATTTTTATGTAAAAGCTAAATAATTAATTATATTTATTGACAAAAATAGCACAAACATTTATCATTAAATTGGTGATGAATATGAAATATTATCAAAAACTTTGCAAGTTAGGGATTTTTAATTTAAATCAAGCAGCAAGAATAATAAATAATGATAATCCTGTGCAAACATTATCATCATATGTTAAATCAGGATTTGTTCGAAAAATAAAGCACAATTTATATATATGTGTTGATTTGGCATCAGGAAATGATATTGTGGATAAAGATTTTATTGCTTCAAATATCAATAATAATTCATTTTTAATTGCTCATTCGGCTTTTCAGTTTTATGGGTTTTACAATCAAGTTTTTAATAATTGTCAGGTAGGATCTATAAACAAATTTAAGAATTTTAAATATGACGGTATAAATTATGAATGTTTTTTATTTGATACACTTAAACAAGTCGAAATAATTAGAGGAATTAAAGTAACCTCTATTGAACGAGCAATTGTTGATTCCATCAATTTGATTGGTAAAGTTATGGATTTAGAGGAATTGTTAAAATGTTTAGATATTATTCCATTAGTCAATGAGAATAAATTAAAGGAAATGTTATTAGAATATAATAAGGATATATTATATAGAAAAGTAGGATATATTTTGTCATATTTTAAGAATGAGTTTAATTTATCATCTTCATTTTTTGATTTTTGTTTAGAACATTCAAATCAAAATAATCGAGGTAAAATATCTAATTATGAACTAAGTAAATTAGAGTATATTCCTAAATGGCATTTGTATGCCTATAAAAATCTTTTAAAAATAATCGATAAAGGTAGTGAAATTGATGCTTAAATACAGTAAAAATGAGATTGTAGCCATAGCAAGGACTAATAATTTTATAACTAATACTTATGAAAAAGTATTGAGATTATGTGATGTGTTAAAATATATAAATGATAGTAAATATGGTGAAATGCTAGCTTTAAAAGGTGGAACAGCTATCAATTTGTGGGTTTTAAATATGCCTAGATTAAGTGTTGATGCAGATTTTGATTTCACACTTAGTTTACCTAAAGAAGAAATGTTTTTAATTAGAAATGAATTTAAAAAAGATTTATCTAAATACATGGAATTTGAAGGCTATTCGTTTAATAGTAGAAGTAAGTTTACACACACACTTGATTCTTTCGTATATGGATATAAAACTTTATCTGGCGCAAATGATGTATTAAAAATCGAAATCAACTATTCAAATAGAGTTCACTTATTGAATACTTTTAAATCTGATATGACTATTGATATTTCTGATAATATTAGAATTAATAGATTATCAAATGAAGAATTGATAGGTTCTAAGATTAATGCTTTAATAGTTCGAACAACGCCAAGAGATGTATATGATGTTTATAATATTTTAAAAGGGATTGAATTAAATATACAATTTGTGAAAAAAATATCAATATATTATATAGTTTTAGGCAGTGATATTCCAATAGATTTAAATGTGCTTGTAAAAAATGCAATTTTTAAAATGAAATTAATGAATTATAATCTTTTAAGAGAAACACTTATACCAGTTTTACATAAAGGTGAAAAAATAAATATAGAAGAAATTACTAAAACAGTTATTGAATTTATAGAAAAAATATTTATTTTAGATAATAATGAATTAAAATATATTAATGATTTCAATAATGGGATATATGATTATAAAACATTGTTTAATGATTATAATGTAAATGATGTTTCGATGCATCCGATGGCAATGTGGAAAATCAAAAATATAAACAATTCAAAATAATTAAGAAAATAATCTTAAATTGACTTTTAGTGATTTATTTAAATAAATGGAAAGCATACAATTTTGTATGTTTTTTCTTTTTTCAAAAAATCAAGCATATAGAAATATATTATATTTTTTGATATAATATAAAAGACTATCGAATGAAAGGGGATTTTTAAATGAAAAATATGCTAACATATTTAAAAAAATATGGTAACTTATCATTTAATGAAAATCCTTTTAATGAAATAGATGCGTTAATTTTATCTCAGATATCTTATATGAATATTGATTTATTTTCTAATGATGAGAATCAAGAAGTATTTGTTAAAGATGTTTTAAATGAAAAAAACGCTAAAAAATTAGCATATGCCAATATGACAAGAAGTGGTAATGAGAAGTTTTGTAAATGCTTTGAGAAAACAAGAAGATATGATAATGTTTATTTTAAGCATTATTGTAATAAGCTTGATGTTTTAAACGCAGAACAATTTTTCGCTGTTTCATTTTTTGTTGATAATAAGATATTTATTTCTTATAGAGGCACAGATTTAACAATAGCTGGTTGGCGTGAGGATGCCAATATGGCTTTTCAAAGTGTAGTACCTGCACAAACTGATTCTGTTGATTATTTAAATATGATTTATGATTTGTATAATGCCCCAATAATTCTAGGAGGTCATTCAAAGGGTGGTAATTTAGCTTTATATGCTTTTTTATTTACATCTGATGATATAAGAGATGACATTATAAATGTTTATGATTTTGATGGGCCTGGTTTTGTTGATGAAAGTATACTACTTAATTCTTCATATTTAGATAACATTGATAAGATTAAAGCTTATTCATCAACTGTTAGTATGATTGCAATGCTACTCCACAATGTACATAATATCCAATTTTTAAAAACATCTGGATTTAATGTTTTACAACATGATCCATACAATTGGCATATTACAGGAAATAACAAATTACAAAGAATTAAAAGAAACTCAGCTTTTTCTAGATATTTTCATTTAGTTATAAATAGAATATTTAGTGAATCAACTGATAGTGAAAGAGAAAAATATATGGATATATTCTTTTATATCGCAACTGATAATCCTAGATCATCACTTCTAGATATTAAAAGACATCCATTTAGATATTTTAGAAATATAAGAAAAAGAAGAAAGCTTTTATCTAATGAAAATTCAAAATTTTTTAAAAATTTTAATAAATTTATTTTCAAATGTAGTAAAGATGTGTTTATAGAAAAATTTGGTAAAAAAAGGAGGATTCCTAAAGATGAAGAATAATTTATTACTTATTCATGAAGTTGAGGATGAATATGATGTTGAAAATATAAGTTCATCACTTAAGGAAGAAAGATTTAATACAAATAATTTATTAATTACTGATGAAAATTTAAAAAATGAATTAGGTAATTATGATGGAGTTTTATTATTTGTTTCTAGCGATTCTTTAAATCCTGAATTTATTAAATTAAATAAAGAAATATTAGAAGTAATCAATGATAAGCCATTTGTTTATGTTTTATTAGGGGCTAAAAATGATTTATTTACTCCTGATCATTTAAAGGATAATGATGTAAATGATTTATTTGAAACTATAAATGGTAAAAACAATATTGAGCAATTAGGTCAAAAGGTTGATGATATTGTAAAAATGTTATTATCATTAGACTTAGAACAAGAAGAAATTGTTGAAGAAGAAGAAAAAGTTGAAGAAGTAAAAATAGAAGTAGATACTAATTTATTATCTAAAGGTGTAGATGAATTTAACAATAAAAAGTATGAAGATGCTTTTAAAACATTAAATGAAGTTAAAGAATCACCAATTGCTTTAGAAAGAATTGGTTATATGTATTTAAATGGATTAGGTGTAGATAAGAATTTAAAAGAAGCTTTAAAATGCTACACTGAAGCATTTGAAAAGGGTAATAAGGATTGTGCAGCTTCATTAGGTGATATCTATTATTATGGTATCGGAACTAAAGTAGATTATGTTAATGCTTTAAAATATTATGAAATAGCACATAAAAAAGAACCTTTAAATGTTAATTTGAGATTACATTTAGCTAATGTTTATTATTATGGTGCTGAAACTATTAATTATAAAGAAGCATATAGATTATATTTTAATTTACAATCAACTAAGAATCCTTTAGTTTATTACAACTTAGGTACTTTATATAGAGATGGCTTAGGTGTTAAGCAAAACTATAAAGAAGCTTATAGATTATTTATGCTAGCAAATGAAATGGAATATTTACCAGCTATGAATGATTTGGCTAATTTGTATAGAGATGGTTTAGGTGTTCCTAAAAGCTCAAAGGATGCTTTTACTATGTATCAACATGCTGCGAAGCTTGGTTTAACTGAAGCTTATAAAAATCTAGGAGATTGTTATTTTGATGGTATTTATGTAAAGGCTGATAGAGCTAAGGCTTTATTACTTTATAAAAAGGCAACTCAATCTGGTTCAGGTGATGCAGCTTACCAAATTGGTATCATGTATGAGACAGGTGAAGGTGCTACAATATCACAAGATACTGCGATAAAGTGGTTTAAAGAAGGTGCGAAACTTAATTCAAAATCTGCTTTAAGTGAACTTGCTAGACATTATTATTTTGGATATGGCGTAGAAAGAAATAATGAAGAAGCCTACAATTGTTATTTAAAGGCTGCAAAACTTGGTGATAGTGATTCAATGTATGAAGTATCACAAATGTTATTAAATGGTATTGGTGTTGAAAAGAATCAAGAAGAAGCTATTAAATGGCTTACAACTTCTGCAAATTCATATAATCCACGTGCTTTAATTGATTTAGGTAATATGGCTAGAGATGGCTTTTTTATGGAACAAAATATTCAAAAGGCTATCAATTATTATAAGATGGCATATCATGCAGGTGAACCTTTAGGTATTATGAATATCGGTGATTTATATTTTTATGGATTTGGAGTTGCTAAGGATTATACAAAGGCTATGAATTTCTATAAGGTATTAGCTGATAATGGTGATAATATGGCCAATGGTAGAATTGGTGATATTTATTTTAATGGTTATGGTGTAGATCAAGATTATAAGGAAGCTTTAAAATATTATAATTCTGCCGCGAAGGGTAAAGATCCGCATTCACTATATATGCTTGGTAGAGCAAATGAATTAGGATTAGGTGTAACTAAAAACGAAAAGAATTCATTAAAATATTATAAAGAAGCTGCTGAACTTGGTGATGATGATGCTTTATATCAAATGGGTGATTATTATAGTAACCCAAGCTCAAAGGAATATGATTTAGAAGAAGCTGTTAATATGTTTGAGGATGCTTCTAAACATAATTACACCCCTGCAATGGTTAGATTAGCTATGGCTTATTATAATGGTGAAGGTATTGAACAAGATAAAGAATATTCTCATGATTTAGCTATGAAGGCATATAAGCTAGGAAATGAAGATGCTAAAGAATTCTTAAGAGAATATTTTGAAGAAGAATTGCTAGCTTAAGAATAAATAATTATTCTTGAAAATAATAATATATTATTATATAATTTTTTTGTCGATGAGATAGGACATGATTTATTTATAACTTTATTTAGAAAGAATATGGTTGATGAAAATATTTTAAAGCTAAATAAATTACTACCTATTTAGATAAATAGAGGAAATGCTATTTCGCCTAATCAGCGTTAAATGATAATTGAGTGCTATATCTTTTGATATAGAACTAAGGTGGTACCGCAGGTTATTACTTGTCCTTAAGATTTTTTCTTAAGGATTTTTTTATTATAGGAGGATTAGAAAAATGATTAAAATTACTTTACCTGATGGAAGTTTTAAAGAATATGAAGAAGGAGTATTACCAATTGTTATTGCTAAAGATTTATCATCTTCTTTAGCTAAGAAAGCAATTGTTGCGAGAGTTAATGATAAGCTTATCAATCTTAAGGATCCAATTACAGAAGATTCAAAACTAGAATTTATTACTATTGATAGTGAAGAAGGTTTCGAAGTTTTAAACCACTCATCAGCTCACCTTTTAGCTCAAGCTATGCAAAGATTATATAAAGGTACTTTATGTGGTGTAGGTCCTGCAGTTGAAGAAGGATTCTATTATGATTTTTATGTAGAAACTCCAATTACTAATGA
>CAMJOZ010000071.1 GCA_946407635.1 uncultured Caryophanales bacterium | reverse complement strand
CTTTAAACCTATGCCTAGATAAAAAGAAAAGCTGAGAGTCAAAGTATCTCTCAGCCAGCTTATTTCGATAACGATGGAAAGACCATTGAATAAAGAGTCAAAGCTCTAAATGGTTTTAACGAGATCACATATGTGTCTCAATGATTAAATAACTTTCCATCATTACTATTATACATTAATATTAGAAATAAAAAAAACTAAGAGATCAAAACTCCTAGTTTTAGTATACGAAAAGCTGCTAGAAATCTAATGGAAGAAATAGAGAAAACTATTGCAAATATATGTATGTTTCCTAATTCATATCCAGATTGTAAATATTATTTTATCAGGGATGAATCAGTAAGACATGCTGTAATAAATAATTATATTTTAATATATAAAATATGTGAAAATAAAATTGTATTCATTAGATTTAAGCATTCAAAACAGGATAAATTATTATAAATTTAAAAAAGAGATGTCGTCATCTCTTTTTTTATCTTATTGAGGATTTACATCCATAAATACAGGTATTATCATTGGCCTACGATCTGTCTTTTCTAGAATTACTTTTGATAATTCTTCAGATAAACCACGCTTCAATGATAATAAATTAACTTGTTTAACTTTTTCCATTTCGTCCATTAGATATTTTTTCGCTACCATAATGAATTCTTTTGTTAACATTTCGCTATCTTTCATATAGATGAAGCCTCTTGAAACAATTTGAGGTTCAATTGGTATTGTCTTATTCTTAGTATCTATTGTTACTATGATAGAGAACATACCAAAATCAGATAATAATTTTCTTTCACCAATTATATTAGTTGATATATCTCCAATACCAGTTCCATCAATATAAACATCACCAGCAGTAATATGTCCAGCAATTCTTGCTCCATGCTCATTTATAGCTAAAACATCACCATTTTCACATACGAATGTATTTTCTGGTTTAACTCCAGTTTCTATAGCTAAATCTGCGTGAACTCTTTGCATACGATATTCACCATGAATAGGCATAAAATATTTTGGTTTTAATAATGTTAGCATTAATTTTAATTCACCTTGAGAAGCATGTCCTGTTGTATGAGTATCTGCGATAGGTGAGTGAGTGATAACATTAGCGCCTTTTTTGAATAATAGGTTAATTGTTCTATTTACTCCCTCTTGGTTTCCTGGAATAGGAGAAGAAGAGAAAATAATTGTATCGGATGGAATTAATTTAATAATTCTATGAGAGCCATTGGCCACTCTTGATAAAGCTGCTAAAGGTTCACCTTGGCTACCAGTACATAATAAGCATAATTCATTAGGTTTATAATTATTAATTTCTTCAGAATCAATAATAGTACCCTTTGGGGCTTTTATATAACCTACTTGTTGGCCAACTTCAATTGTTTTTTCCATTGATCTACCGAATATAGCAACTTTTCTATTCGTCTCAATACAAGCTTCAATTATTTGTTGAACTCTAAACATATTAGAAGCGAATGTCGCAACTATAATTCTTTGTTCAATCTTAGAAAATAATTCTTTAATAGATTGACCAATTTTCTTTTCACTATCTGTGAAGCCTTCTCTTAAAGCATTAGTAGAGTCAGCAAGTAAGCATAATACACCTTCACTACCTAATCTAGCTAATTTATCATATTCAGCTCCTGGACCTACTGGTGTTAAATCTATTTTAAAATCTCCAGTATGAATAATAGTTCCTAAGCTTGTCTTAAATACAATACCAAAAGAATCTGGAATAGAGTGATTTACTCTTACAAATGATACTTCAACATCTTTAAACTTAAATATAAAGTGACTCTTAAATTCTACAATTTGAGTAGTATTTAAAAGCTCTGGGTATTCTTCAAGTTTATTTTCAATTAAATCTACAGTTACTCCTGATGCGTATATTTTAGGTATTTTAACTTTTTTTAGTAAGAAAGGAATGCCACCAATATGATCCTCATGACCATGAGTAATAAAAAGACCCATTATTTTATGTTGGTTTTCAATTAAATACGAAAGATCTTGGATGACATAATCAACACCTAAAAGGTGTTCATCTGGGAACAAAATACCAGCATCGACTATAAATAGTTGTTCTAAATAGTCAATACAGTACATGTTTTTACCAACTTCACCAAGACCACCGAGTGCGAAAATGCCTATCTCGGTCCTGCTTTTGAATTTGTCCATGTTCTACAACTCCTATTAATTTTAGTTTAGAAAATTCTTTATTACTTTATATTATACACAAATATAATGCAAATATCAAAAGAAGATTTATAAAAGCGTATTCTTGATATTTTAATTATTAAAATATAAATATAGAATTGGAGTTTTTATTGTGCTATAATATGTGCGTATTTTTTAAAAGGAGGATATGTTTATGAAAGCAAGTAAAATGTTAATTTCAACATTAAAAGAAGCACCACAGGAAGCAAAGATTGCTTCACATGTTTTATTATTACGTGCTGGAATGATTAAAAATGAGGTTGCAGGAGTATATAATTATCTTCCGCTTGGCTTAAGAGCATTAAAGAAAGTTGAAAATATTATAAGAGAAGAAATGGATAAATCAGGAGCTATTGAAATATCTTGTTCTGCAATTCAACCAAAGGAATTATGGGTTGAATCAGGTAGATGGATGAAATATGGTCCTGAATTAATGAGATTTAAAGATAGACATGAGCGTGAGTTTTGTTTAGGACCTACTCATGAAGAAATATTTACATCTATGGCTAGAGATTTAATTAAATCATCTAAGCAATTACCAATTAATATGTATCAAATTCAAACAAAATATCGTGATGAATTAAGACCTAGATTTGGTTTAATGCGTGGTAGAGAATTTATTATGAAGGATGCATATTCATTTGATAAGGATGAAGAAGGATTAAATAAAAGCTATGATGTAATGTACCAAACATATTCTAATATTTTCTCAAGATTAGGTTTACATTATCAAGCAGTATTAGCTGATACAGGTAATATTGGTGGAAATGGTTCTCATCAATTTATGGCTTTATCAGATGTTGGTGAATCTGAAATAGTTTATTGTGATAGCTGTGGATACGCAGCCGATGTTGAAAAAGCATCTATTAAAGAAATTGAAGAAGAAAAGGTAGAAATGTTACCTTTAGAAGAAAAAGAAACTTTAAATCAAAGAACAATTGAAGAAATCTCAAGCTTCTTAGGCATCGATCCTAAGAAAACAGCTAAAACTATTATTTATCATGATTTTGTAAATAATAAATTAATCGCAGCTGTTGTAAGAGGTGATAGAGAAATTAATGAAATTAAATTATGTAATGAATCAAATTCTAACGAAAACTATTTAGAATTAGCAAAAGATGAAGAAATTTTATCTTTAGGTTCAGTTCATGGCTTCTGTGGACCTCATGGTTTAAAATGTGATATTTATGTTGATATTGAGGTTGCTAGAGCGAAGAATTTAGTAATTGGTGCAAATAAATTAAATTATCATTTATTAAACGCAAATTATGGAAGAGATTTTACTGGTAAGGTATGTGATTTAAAGAAAGCTGTTGCTGGTGACTTGTGTCCTATCTGTGGTAAACCTATGAAACAAGAGCGTGGTATTGAGGTTGGTCAAATCTTTAAATTACAAACAAAGTATTCAGTTCCTATGAAGTGCACATATGTAAATGAAAAAGGTGAAAATGTTCCAATGGTTATGGGTTGTTATGGAATTGGTGTAACAAGAACATTACAATCTATTGTTGAACAATATCATGATGATTTTGGTATTAAATGGCCACTAAATACTGCTCCATATCATGCAGTTGTTGTTCCAGTAAATGCTAAAGATCAAGATCAAATGAATTTAGCTAATGATATTTATGAACAATTATTAGCATCAGGTGTTGAAGTGATTTTAGATGATAGAGATGAACGTCCTGGCTTTAAGTTTAAGGATTGGGAATTAATTGGTATTCCATTTATGGTTGTTTGTGGTAAGAAAGCAAACGAAGGAATTGTTGAATTTAAGGTTAGGGAAACTTTAGAAAAAGTTGAATTAGCTAAAGATGAGGCTATTTCTAAGATTACTCAAGCAGTAAAAAGTATTTAATTTATAAATTTCCACTACTTTAGTAGTGGTTTTTTTAATTAAGTGATATAATATTTATAAGGTGAATTTAAATATGAAATTTAAATTAAAAGGTGTCTCACTAAGAGTAATGAATTTAATAAGTGTAATTATTGCGTTTATCATTACTACTACACTAGTTGTTTCATTATATATGTTAAATAGTGGTTATCGAGATATGAATAAATCTACAAATGAATATTTTGAGTGGGAAAAGGATGCAAGCTTGCTTGAAAATGCATCTGATTATTTGACTGAACAAGTTAGATATTATTCTATTAATTATAAAAAAGTTCATTTAGATAATTATTTTGATGAAGCATTTATTTCTAAAAGAAGAGAAAATGCTTTAAATTCTATTAAAGATAAATTTTCTGATACAGAGCCATATAAAATGTTAAGTACTGCAATGGATAAATCTATTGGATTAATGGTTTTAGAATATCATTCAATGAAATTAATTAGTGTTGCGAATGGATATGATTTGAATACATTACCTGAACAAGTAAAATCTTATGAGTTATCTACTGAAGAATTAGCTTTATCTTCAGATGAAATGATTGATAAAGCTCAAGAATTAGTTTTTGGTGATGAATATAATGAAGTAAAACAAGATATTAAAGCTAATGTTAATAGCTGTATTGATAAACTTGATGAAATGTTAAGAAATAATGTTTCGAATTCAAGTGAAGCCTTAAAAAGAATATTGATAGTTCAACAAGCAGTTATGTTAGTATTAATCATTTTCTTAATTTATTTATTCTTATCGATATATTTAAAAGTTGTTCATCCTTTAAAGCATGGTGCGGAATTAATCTCTAAAAATGAATTCTTAGCTGTTGAAGGTGTTAAAGAATATAAATATTTCGCAATTGAATATAATTTTATAAGAAGAAATGATATTTTAAATAATGAAAAATTATCATATGAAGCTGCACATGATAAGTTAACAGGTTTATATAACAGAAATGGATACTATTCCATTTATAATGATTTAAAATTAGATGATTTAATATACGTATTAATTGATGTAGATTATTTCAAACAAGTTAATGATAAATATGGTCATAATATTGGTGATGTTGTTTTAAAGAAGGTCGCCACCACTTTAAAAAGTGTTTTTGATAGAGCATATATCTTTAGAATTGGTGGAGATGAATTTTCAATACTAATTGAAGGAATTGGTTCTAATTCATTAGATGATATAAAACAAAAAATATCTAAAGCCGATTTAATGCTAGCAGGTGAAGAAAACAATATACCACCATGTAGATTAAGTGTTGGTATTGCGTTTGGTGATAAAAATGATACTACCGATTCATTATTTAAAAAGGCAGATTTAGCTTTATATAGATCTAAAAACAATGGTAGAGATGGTATTACATTATACGATGAATCATTAGGTGATAGTAAATAATTATAGTAAAGGAGAATGAATATGTTTGAAACTGAAATTAAGAAGTTAAAAGAAGCTATAAATAACGCAAATAAAATAGTTGTTTTCTCTGGAGCAGGTTTATCAACTAATTCTGGCATACCTGATTTTAGAAGTGCAAATGGTATTTATAATGAAAAGGTTCAAGCAAATGTAACTCCAGAAGAAATAATATCACATTCATTTTTTGTTAAATATCCTGATGATTTTTATAAATTTTATTTTGATAAAATGGTTTATCCAAATGCTAAACCAAATAGTGCACATTTATATTTCGCAGAATTAGAAAAAACAAAAAATGTAACTGTAATAACTCAAAACATTGATGATTTGCACCAACAAGCAGGATCTAAAAATGTAATAGAATTACATGGATCAGTTATGAGAAATTATTGTATGAAATGTCATAAATTTTATTCATTAAAAGATATTTTAGGTCAAAAAATTCCTAAATGTAGCTGTGGTGGTTTAATTAAACCTGATGTAGTTTTATATGAAGAATCATTAAATGAAAATGATATTACAAGAGCCTTAAATGCCATTCAAGAGGCTGATTTGATGATTATTGTTGGAACATCACTAGTAGTTTATCCAGCTGCGGGATTCGTTAGATATTTTAGAGGGAAGAATTTAGTTTTATTAAATAAAAGCTCAACTTCATACGATAATAATGCTGATATAGTTATCCATGAAGATATTAAATTAATAATTGAAGAATTAAAGAAGTAAAATAAGGGGGAAATAT
>CAMJOZ010000070.1 GCA_946407635.1 uncultured Caryophanales bacterium | reverse complement strand
CAACACAGGTAGGTATTAAAGATTTAAATGATGTTAAATTTTTTGAAAAATTAGGCGTTGATAGATGCGTTTTAGCTAGAGAATTATCAATAGATGAAATAAAAAATATTAAAAATAATTCTAAAATGCCACTTGAAGTATTTTCTTATGGTGCCTTATGTGTATCTTATTCAGGTGGTTGCTTATTCTCTTCTTTATTAACATTAAGAAGTGGTAATCGTGGTAGATGTAGTCAAAATTGTCGTAGAGAATATAAATTATATAAAAATGATGAATTATTAGATAAAGGATTTATGTTATCTATGAAGGATTTAAATACTTTCAATAATTTAAATGAATTATTAAAAATAAATGTTGATTCACTTAAAATTGAAGGTAGAATGAAATCTCCTGAATATGTTAAATTAATTACTAATGCATTTAAAAATAAAATTGATAATTTAAATTATAAATCAAATGATATTGATACAGTATTTCATAGAGCTTATACTAAAGGATTTATATTTAATGAGGATAAAGGAAATATAGTTGATATAAATAAAAAATCCAATGAAGGTGCCTTGATTGGAACAATCACTGGATATAATAAAAGCTTAACTAAAATTCATTTAACTAGACCATTAAATATAAATGATAGAATCAGAATTGAAGGTAAAATAAATGATTATTATTTTACAATTGATGATATTTTAGATTCTAATATGAAGCATATAAAAAATGGTAATAATGATATTTATTTAAATATTTATGAAAAAAGAGAAATTGGTGAAAAAATATATAAAATGACTGATTCTTCTATTGATTTATCAATAGATACATTAAAAAAATGTCCAATTGATATAATTGTTTATGGAGAATATAACGAAAAGCTTAAAGCAACAATTTCAATTGATAACGAATATTTTGAGGCTGAATCTGATATGATATTAGATAAAGCTAAAAATTCAGGAATTGATTATAATACTTTATATAAACAACTATCTAAATTAAATGATACTCCATATTATTTAAATAATTTAGAATCATATTTAAATGATAATTTATTCATAACAATTTCTGAAATAAATAATTTAAGAAGAAAATTAGTTTCAAAACTAGATGAATATTTCCAACATGAAAGAAAAGATATTAGTATAAAAGATGATAATTTAAAAACAAATAATCTAATTACTTCTTCTTTAAATTGTTTCTGTAATACCCAAGAACAATATGAAGAATGTAAAAAATTAGGTATCAAAAATATTTATTATAAAAATTATTCACCATATGTTAATGCTAAATACCAAGATGTTGATGAAGATTATGTTTTAGTTGGCAATTATGGTGGCATTAATAAATATCAGGATAAATATTTAATATCTGATTATAGCTTTAATGTAATTAATAGTGAAGCTATTTATAATTTAGAAAAAAGTGGTGTTAAAAGAATTACTATTTCACCTGAGGCATCACTAGATAATATTAAAGATTTATATTCTGGATATTTAAATAAGTATAATAATAAACCAAATCTTGAAATGATTGTTTATGGTAAATTAAATTTAATGACATTAAAATATTGTCCATTAAAAAGATATGGCGAATGTGGGAAATGTAATCAAAATAAATATCAATTAAAGGATGATATTGGAACATTTGAAATCTATCATAATGATTGTATTACTCATATAATTAATTCAAAGCCATTAAATCTAATTGATGATTTAGATAAATTAAATCCTTATGTTACTAATTTTAGATTACAATTTACAAATGAATCAAAGGATGAAGTTAATAAAATAATTAATGAATTCAAAGATAAATTAGATAATAATTCTAATAAAAAATATTTTGATTCAAAAAATAATACTAGAGGATATTTAAAAAGAGAAATATTATAAAAAAGACCATAAAAATGGTCTTTTTTCATTATAATTCAATTATATTATCAAATTCTAATTTTGATTTATCTATAGAATCTGAATTACCTAAAACAACATAATTATTATAAGATAAAGATTCTTTAAATGCTTCATTAAATTTGATTAAATCATTAACATTTGCGTTTAATAATTCTTCTCTTTGGTTTTTCTTAATATCATATGTAATACCAGCCATATAATTAGAGAATGCAGCTAATGCTTTATCTCTATTATGTAAAACTGTTTGTTTAGAACCAATTGAACCAATCTTATATTTTAATAATTCATCATCAGTTAAATCTATTTTAGAAATGAAATCTAAAACATCCTCATAAACTTTCATAGTTCTATCAATATTAGGATCTCTATATGATGAAAAACCGATTGTATTAGTTTGTGAAACTCTAAGCATAGCTCCATAAGCTCCACCAAGAACTCTTACCTGTTCCCACAAATATCCCATTGATAAAATATTTTCTAAAACATTAACTGATCCATTATATAATTTATTATTATATAAGCCTGTTCTTGAAACATAATTTACATTAAATGGAGTTTTAATAGCTTCACGAGTTGGTTTTGGTTTAAATTCATTTTTCTTATATTCTGAATTTAATGGGAATCTATCAACGTATTTTATCACTTTATCTATAGTATTATTATAGATATCTTCATCACCTGTAATTCTTATCATTAATGTAGATTTAGATAATAAATTTACTACATTTTTTAATTTATTAATAATATAATCTTTTTTATCATCAAAATTAGAATCTAAATCTTCTATGAATTTATAATAAGAAATACCACTTGTTATTTCTAAATTATGAGAATATTCATCAATATAAGATAATGATCTTTGATATGCTACTCTATGACCACTACCAACAAATGATTGTTTAATATTTAAATATAATTCATCTAATTTTTCTTTTATTCTCTTTTCATCATAAATTGTTTCATCTAGTATTTCTGAAATAACATTTAATGAATAATCTAAATTTTCAATTAATAGGCTTGTTGAAATACCAATAGATATTTTAGCTTCATTATTTATTGTTTTATATGGTTGAACATTAAATGTTAATGATCCTAAATTATTTCTAATTAATTGATTTAATTCATAATATGAATGAGATTTAGTTGGTAAATCTCTAAATAAATCTGAATATAAACTTGCATATGCTAAATCTTCATCATTAATTTTAGAAATATCAAATACTAATTGTAAATATAAAATCTTATTTGTTGGATAATTAGAAAATAATATTTTATATCCATTTTTTTCTTTAACATCTAAATTGAACCATTCTGGTTCTTTTTCAATATCAGAAATTTTAAGTTTAGGAAGCTTATTTAAATCTTCTTCTCTTGTTTCAGATTGTTGATATTCAATTAATTTTTTTGTATCATCAACTAATTTTAATAATTCATCTTTAGATAATGAATCCTTATATTTTTTTAATTTATCTTTTAATTCTTTATCATTTAATTTATTACAATCATGTGAAGGAATTAATTTAAAATATAATTTATGATTATTATTTAAAATATATTCTTCAATAATTTTCTCAAAATAATTATTTTCTAGTCCTTCTTTTAATTCTTTATAATATTTAATAACATCTAATTTACCATAATAATTATTATCATCATAAAGCCATGAAGACATTGAGTTTATAATTATATCTAATCCTTTAGGGAATGATGCGCTAAATGATTTTTCTCTTTCTTTAAATTCATAATTATTAATTATTGATAAAATAGTTTTCTTATCTAAACCATTTTTAATTATTTCTTTTAATTCTTTATCAATAATTTTAATGAATTTTTCTTCATCTTCTTTATTACCGCCAACACCAATAATTGATAAAGTTGGTTGTAATAAGCCATCATCAAAAGATGTTTGAACATCCATACAAATATTAGCTTTAACTAAAGCTTCCTTTAAAGGAGCTCCAACAACATCAAATAAAGCATTGATTAATATTTTAACTGCAATCATTAATTTATCATCTAAAGTTGTAGGTAAGCTTACATTATAAGATAAAAATGTTTGATTTTCTAAATCATCATTAACCTCATAATATCCTTCTTTATAAATTGGCTTTTTAAATCCTTTTGATGGGATAATTCTTGTATCAAATTCAACATAATCCATTTTAGATAAATATGCTTCATCTAAATATTCTAATTCTTCTTCCATATTTAAATTACCATATAAGAAAATATATGAATTTGAAGCACTATAATATTTTTTATGGAAATTCTTAAAATCTTCATAACTTAAATCAGGAATATATTTAGGATCTCCTCCAGATTCAAAACGATATTGATTATCTGGATATAAATTATTAATAATATTTCTTCCTAAAATTTGAGTTGGATCTGAGAAAGCACCTTTCATTTCATTATAAACAACACCATTATATGTAATATCATCGTTGATGTTTTCTAAATGATAATGCCATCCTTCTTGTTTAAAGATTTCTTCTTTTTTATAAATGTTTGGATAAAATACCGCATCCATATAGACATCTATAAGATTATTAAAATCCTTTAGATTTTTAGAGGCAACTGGATACATTGTTTTATCAGGGAATGTAAAAGCATTAATAAATGTGTTTAATGAACCTTTAATTAATTCAACGAAAGGATCTTTAACTGGATATTTATTTGAACCACATAAAACTGAATGTTCTAAAATATGAGTTAATCCACAATCATTGATTGGTGGTGTTCTAAAGGCAATAGAAAACACCTTATTATCATCATCATTTAAGATTGTGCATATTTTAGCTTTAGTTTTTATATGTTCATATATAGATACATCTGATGAAATATCATCAATATATCTTTTTTCAATAAATTTATAATTTTTCATATAATCTCTCCCATTTTGTTATTATAAAATTCTTGATTTATGACAAGTGAAATAAACAATTTGATAATCTTTTGAAATATTTTTTAATAAATCAATTGATAATTTTAATTTCTCATCATCAAATGATACAAATGGATCATCAAGTATAATAAATGGCTTTTCTCCATTATATAAACAATCGATTAGCGCAAATCTCATGCATAAAGAAATAATCATTTGATATCCTCTTGAGAATTGATCAATATCCTTTAATCCATTCTTTGTTAAAAATTTAAATTTGAAATTAACATCAATACTATAATCATCATTATTCTTAAAGAATAATTTAACATATTTATTAACAGAATCCTTCATTGGCTTAACATACTTTTCAAGTAAATTATTTTGTGATTCAGTTAAATACTTAATAGATAATTCAAGAATTCTAAATTCATTTTCTAAATTAACTATTTCATCTTTTAAGATAATCGCATTATTCTTTAATTCTTCTTGTTTAGCCTTTAATACATCATATTGACTAATTTGAGTTTCAATAGACATCTTTTCTTTATTGATATCATTTAATTCATTATCAATATTTTCAAGTTCTGAATTTAAAGAATCCAAATTGAAATTTAATTCTTTGATATTCTTTAAATCATTATCTACTATAAAGGCTTGTTTTAAATCACGCTTTTCTAATAATTGATTAAATAAAATATCTTGATTTCTTAAATGAGTATTTAATTCACCAATTCTTTCTTCTATTCCTAAATTAGGTGATGAATTAAATTGTCCCAAGAAATGTAAAATTTCATTATTTAATAATTTAATTTCTTTTTCAATTGAAGAATATGAATCATTATGTAAATCACGTTCTTTTAAAATTTCATTATATTTAGCAATATTTAATTTAATCAAATATAAGTTATTTGAAAAATCAGAGCTATATAAATGATATTTAAAGAAAAACGCTCTAATTTCTTCTGATAAGGATTTCAATTCAAAATCGTATGATTTTAAATGTCCACCTATTAGCCTTGTTTGATTTCTAGAATTATTAACCAAGAAGGCTGCGAGTGAGGCAATAAATCCAAAGGCAGAAACACTTAATAAAGAAATACCTAAATACAAACATAATTTAGTATCTTTATTTAAGAAAAACCAAACTAAAGATGTTAAACCACCTATAAATATTAAGCTTGAGATAATAACAAATATAATACCTACTATTGGTTTTTTCTTTTTAGGTTGTTCTTTATGTGATTCTATAACATTCTTTACTTGTTTATATTTATCTACTTTCCTTTCAATTCTATGAAGTGTTTCAGGTGAAGGCATATTTTCACTATTAATCATCTTAGAAACATCTTTTAATTTTTCATCAGTATTTTGATTTCTTTTTAATACTTCATATTCTAATCTTAGTGATTGAAGTTTCTTATTCTTTTCTCTTATTTCTAAAACTTCATCTTGAGTTACAGCTATTCCATTAAATACTTCATTATTTTTATTTAAAATATCTTCAGCCTCTTTAATATCATTATCATACTTGTCTAATAATTTTAATTTAGATATTCTTTCT
>CAMJOZ010000069.1 GCA_946407635.1 uncultured Caryophanales bacterium | reverse complement strand
ACAAAGTAGAATCCACCTTTTTTTATATGTGTCTACTTTATAGGGTCTATTTTAATACGAATATTAAGCCTTTTTTTGTTTTATAATTCTTGTGGCACATTTGTTGCGTATAATTGGTTATAATTATATTATTAAAACTTACTATTCATTCTTTTTTATTAATTATTTTAATGTTAAAATAATAATATAGGATTTCTATTTTTAAATTTATATTTCTAAATCATAGGAGGAAAAAACTATGAGGAAAATATGGATAATACTTGTAAATGTTTTAATTATGATTGCAATGCTTACATTTGTTATTATTTATACTGTAATCGCATCAAATAATACAACTAAAAGACAGATTGAGCATTTTGAGAATACAACAATCACAATGGAACATGTTACTGAAAATTATCTTGAAGGTGAACAACGTATTTGTGATGTTTGGGCTGAATATATAAATAATGAAAATATGACTATTGATGAAGCAATTTCATTTATTAGAAATTCACATGTTTTAGAAAATTCATCTGCTCATATAGTTAATGTTAATACAAAAAAAGGTTTATCTACTAGAAAAAGAATTAATACAGATGATGATTATACTGTTTCATATGATAGTTATGATTTTTTAAATGAATTAAGTTGGATTCATAATATAGGTGATTCAATTAATATTTCAAGAGCTTATACTAATCCAATTAATGGAGAAGAATCAATTGCTTTCTGTAATAAAATCATATTAAAAGATGACATTGAAGCTATATTATTAAGAGTTTTACCTATTTCAGAATTAATGGATAAATGGTTTTTCCCTCAAGAAGAATTTGAAGATGCTGAACTTTCAATTATAGATACGGATGGTGATTATATAATTAAAGGTAACTCTTTTAAAAATTCAAGTTTTTTTGAGTTTTATAGATCATATAATAAAATAGATCTTACTGAATCAAAAGATTTCTTTAATAAGATAACATCAGAAACTGGTTCATTTATAATGCTTAATTCACGTGGTGAAGAATGTATTTTAGCATATACACCATTTGACGCAACAGGAGATTGGACATTACTTAGTTTTATGCCAATGAGTTATTTGAATGTTAGTACTGAAAACTGGTTATTAATTAGTTTTGTTTCAGTTGGACTTTTAATATTATTTATATTTGATTTAGTTGTTATGTTACATTTCAATAAAAGACTTCAAATATCAGCTCAAGAAGCCGAATTTGCAAATAAAGCAAAAACTGATTTCTTATCAACAATGTCACATGATATTCGTACACCAATGAATGCGATTATTGGTTTTACAACACTAGCTGAAAAGAATATAGATGATAAAAAATCAGTAAGTGATAGCCTTCGTAAAATTACTTTAGCAAGTAATCATTTATTAACTTTAATTAATGATATATTAGATATTTCTAAGGTTGAAAGTGGTAAACTTAATTTATGTCCTCAAACAGTATCTTTAGTTGAAACTGTAGAAAACCTTATGAATATATCTCAGCCAATGATTAAAGAAAAGAATATTGATTTTAGCTTCCGTATCAGCAAAATAGAAAAAGAATATATTTATGCAGATCAGCTTAGATTAAATCAAATTTTTATTAATATTTTATCTAACGCTATTAAATATACTGAACCTTCAGGTAGTGTCAGTGTAGATATGATTGAAGAAGAAAGCACTAAAGAAAATTGTGTTAAATTAACTTATAAGGTATCAGATACAGGTATTGGTATGTCACCTGAATTTATGGAAACTATGTATCAGCCTTTCTCTCGTCAAACTGATAGCCGTGTAAATAGTATACAGGGTACAGGTCTTGGACTTGCAATCACAAAACAAATGGTTAATTTAATGGAAGGAACTATTGATTGTGAAAGTAAAGTAGGTGTAGGAACAACATTTACTGTTGTTTTAGATATTCCTATTTCTGAACAACAAAGAGGAGAAATGAAACTTAATTCACTTAATGTTTTAATCGCAGATGATGATGAATTAACTTTAAAAACTACAGTTGATACATTAGAATCATTAGGATTAAAGGTTGATGTTGCTAGAAGTGGAAATGAAGCTATAAACATGATTAAAGCTAAACAAGATGAAAACAATAATTATGATATAGCAATTATTGATTATAAAATGCCTGATATTGATGGAGTTGAAACAATCAAAAAGATTAAATCTGATTGTTCTTCAAATGTTCCAGTTTTATTGATTTCTGCTTATGACTGGACTGATATTGAAAAACAAGCTAAGGATGCTGGAGTAAGTGGATTTTTGAGTAAACCATTATTTAAATCAACTCTTTATGATAAGATAAATGAAATATTAGGAACAGAATCTGAATCTAAAGAAATTGAAAATGATTATTCTGATTTAGAAGGTATTAATATATTAATTGCTGAAGATTATGATATTAACTGGGAAATTATTTCAGCTTTACTTGCTATGTATGGAATTAAGACAGAACGTGCAGTTAATGGTAGTGATTGTTTAGAAAAAATTAAAAAAGCTAAACAAGGTGATTATTTATTAGTATTTATGGATATACAAATGCCAATAATGAATGGCCTTGATGCGACAAGAGAAATAAGAAAGTTAGATGATCCATGTGCATCAAATATTCCTATTATTGCAATGACATCTGATGCTTTTTCTGAAAATGTTACTGAATGCTTAAATGCAGGCATGAATGGACATATTGCAAAGCCTGTTGATATTAAGCTTGTAATAAAAGAAATTAGAAGAATTAAGGAGGAATCAAAATAATGAAAAAATTATTTTTGGGATTTGCTAGTTTTTTAACAATAATAACACTTGCATCATGTAATGGAGGAAAATCAAAAGAATTTAAGCCATCACTTGATACTAATACTGAGTGTAGTATTAAAGTAGTTGGTGAATATGGTAATTTTGAAGCGTTAGTTGATGAATTTGATAAATTTAATGTATATTATCCAAATGTTGAACTTAGTTATAAAAAAGTAGATAAATATACAGACAATATAGGTGTTGTTTTAGAGGGCAATGATAAACCTAATATTTTCTTTTCATATACATGGATGATGGCTAGTGATAAATATAATTCGGTTATTAGTCATATGGAGGATTTATCTGATTCCAAATTAAATATTGATTTGGATTGTATTAGAGAAAGCTTAATTAGCCATAATGATGATAAAGTTTTGATGGCTCCTGTCTTTTCAAAATCATATGGTATGCTAATCAACAATGATTTATTTAAAAATAATGATATTAATATTCCAACAAATTATAATGAATTAATAAATGTATGTAATTTATTTAAAGAAAAGAATATTAAAAGTCCAATAATGGGATATACTAAAACACAAAAAAGTTCTTTAATGAATACAATAGCTTATCCACTATTTGTCGTGACAATAGCGAACAATAAAGAAGCGATTAATATGGCAAACAATTTAGATCCACAAGCGGGAGAATATACTCGTAATGCACTTAATATGGTTGATAGTTTAGTTAAGGCAGGATGCTTTGACATTCGTGAATGTGATAAAATAGATGACAATTACGAAAAAGTATTATTTCGTTTTCTAGAAGGAGATGTTCCAATGATGGTATGTGGTGGTGACACACCATCAGGAATGAAAAAAAGAGAAAGTCAATCTGAAGCTTTTACAAAATCACCATTTAGTTATTCATTCTCACCTATTCCTTTAACAGATGATGGAGGATATTTTATAGATAGTCCATCAGTAGAATTTTCTGTTAATAAGGATTGTGATAATTTAGATATGACAAATGAATTTATGAGATTTTTAATTTCTGAAAAAGAATTAAATTCTATGGCATCATCCAAAGGTTTAATATCTCCAACTAAAGTTATGTCTTTTGATTCAATGTATGCTCCATTTGCGAGTGTTCCTGCAAGTAGAACATTTTCACCTGAAGTAATTGGTATAAAGGATCCTCTTGCAGAACAAATTAGAGTTGCGTCATATAAAGTTGGTAAAGGTGAGCTTACAATTGATGAGGCTGTCTCACAATACGGTAGTTTTTAATAAAAATAATAGGTTTAATACTTGATGTATTAAGCCTTTATTATTTTGTGCTATAATTAATATTGTGGGAGTGATATTGTGAAAATAGTTATTATTAATGGTGTTAATCATAAAGGTTCAACATATACAATTACTCATAAATTAGTTGATAAATTAAATGGAGAGATAAAAGAATTCTTTTTACCTAGAGATTTTAATGAATTCTGTTTAGGTTGTACTACTTGTTTTAAAAAAGATGAGAATTTATGTCCTCATAGAGATAAACTAAAGCCAATAGAAGATGCTTTAATATGGGCTGATTTAATTATTTTAGATAGTCCTGTATATGTTTATCATGCATCTGGACAAATGAAGGCACTTCTTGATCACTTTGGATATATGTGGATGGTACATAGACCAAATGAAACTATGTTTAAAAAACAAGCTTTAGTTATATCAACTGCAGCTGGTGCTGGAATGAAATCATGTATTAAAGATATGTCTGATTCATTATTTTTCTTTGGAGTTGCAAAAAGATATGAATTTGGTTTAGCAGTTCAAGCAACATCTTATGATGGCATTAGTGATAAGAAAAAGAAAATAATTGAAAAGAAAACAACTAAAATTGCTAAAAAATTATTGAAAAATAATGGAAAAGTAAAGCCTGGAATTAAAACAAAAGGATTTTTCTTTATAATGCGTATGTTACAGAAAAAAGGATGGAATCCTAGTGATGTTTCTTATTGGGAATCAAAAGGATGGACTAAAAAGAATCGTCCATGGAAAAAATCAAAATAGATTATACTTATAAAATGTTATATAATAACAATAATTATTAAAGAAGGAATATTCTATGAAAAATAATAATATTATTAATAAACTAAAAAGATATATTTTAATAGTTGAAGATGAATTTATTAATCAAGAAATATTAAAAGAAATATTATCATCTGAATATGAGATATTAGTTGCTAATAACGGTATTGATGCTTTAAATATTTTAAAAACTTCAACTAAACCAATTTCTTTAATATTGCTTGATTTAAATATGCCAGTTATGGATGGCTTTACAGTATTAAAAAGATTAAAAAATGATAAAGATAATATGAATATTCCTGTTATTGTAATAACTGGAGAAAAAGAAAGCGAGCTTGAAGCTTTAACTTTAGGTGCTGTTGATTTTATTACTAAGCCATTTGATTTAAATGAAATAATTAAGGCAAGAGTCAATCGTTCTATTGAATTATCTGAAAAAAGAATAATTGTTAGCGCATCTGAAAGAGATGAATTGACTGATGTTTATAATAAACATATATTTGAAGATTATGTTGAAAGAATTGATAAATATAGTCAGGATAAAAATAAAGATATGATTGTTTTAAATATATCTAGATTTCATTTATATAATGAGCTTTATGGTAAAGAAGAAGGCGATAAGGCATTAGTTTATGTTGCGAATATTTTAAAAGATATTGCAAGAATTAATGATGGTATTGTTTCAAGACTACAAAGAGATTATTTTGCTTTATATATTAATCATTTAGATAATTATGATGATTTAATTCTAAATATTAATAATGATTTAAAAAATAAATATAATCTTACTAATATAAATATTAGATTAGGTATTTATTGTATAAATAAAGACAATAAAGAGAATGTTGATATTCGTATTGATAGAGCTAAATTAGTATGTGATGAAATAAAAAATTCTAATAATAAATTTTATAATGTTTATAATGATGATGACCAAAAGAATCAATTATTTAAAGAAAAATTAAATTATGATTTTATAAAAGCAATTAATAATAAAGAATTTAAAGTATATTATCAACCTAAAATTTCTATTTCAGGTGATAAATATAAATTAACTTCCGCAGAAGCTTTAGTTAGATGGATTCATCCTGAACTTGGATTTATTTCTCCTGGTATGTTTATCCCACTATTTGAAGAAAATGGAAATATTAAAATATTAGATAAATATGTTTGGAATGAAGCAGCAGCTCAAATAAAGAAATGGTATGATAAATATAATATTTATTTACCAATTTCTGTAAATGTATCTAGAATAGATATGTTTGATCAATCTATTGTTGATAATATTTCATCAATTGTTGAAAATAATAATATTAAACCTGAAAATTTATTATTAGAAATAACTGAATCTGCATATAATAATGAAACAGATCAAATAATTGGTATTATTGATGAATTAAGAAATAGAGGATTTAAAATTGAAATAGATGATTTTGGTAGTGGTTATTCGTCACTTAATACTTTAGCAACCCTTTCTTTTGATTTTTTAAAGCTAGATATGAAATTTGTTCATGATATGTTTAAAAATGATAAAACTTTAAAGA
>CAMJOZ010000068.1 GCA_946407635.1 uncultured Caryophanales bacterium | reverse complement strand
CTCTATTAATATGTAAAATTCTTTCATCTAAATCTCTAAATTCATTAATAATATCATCTATAGACATACTACTAAAATTAGATAATTTTTCACTTTGTGAATGAATTTGATCAATCTTTTCCTTAACAAATGTCTTACGATAAACATTAGACATTTTATTAAGTGGTAATTCAGGCTTTGAGATATATAAATCTAAGAATTCTTTAGCCTTATATCTATTTAATTGACCAACAATCTTAGTTAATTCAGTATAATTAAAGATATTTTCTTTATTTTCATATATTGAAACAACTCTACTACATACAAATTCAATTGGATCATTGAAAAAATCTAAATCCTTTTTAAAGAATAATTTAGATACATTAGTAAGATTACCAACATATGGCTTAAAATAAGAAAATTGTGGTACTTTTTTGAATGCATTTTTAATACCTTGATATTGTTCATAAGTAATATTCATATCAGGCATTGTATCTAATGAATGTAAATCATTAACAACATCTTTTAGATTAATTTCACCGATTTTACCAATAAATTTTTCGATATCAGTAATATATATCTTTGATGTTTCATAATATCTTTTATAATCAATTAATCTCTTTAATTCATCAATTATAACTTCATCTTTAGCCTTTTGATTTCTATAAGATAAAATCTTATTACTTGCTTCTTTATAATCCTTATCAAAAGATTTAAACATACCTGTTTTAGAAGTTAATTTTTTATAAATATCATTTAAATCTTCTTTTAAAACATCTTGATTATAATAATCAAATAAATCAGTTTTTAAATTTTTAGCTATAGATAAATATTTTTCAACTGAATCATATGCACGAAGTCTCGCTGCCTTTTTAAAATAATATGGTGTAAATGATTTTAATCTTAAAATCTTATCACCTAAATTAATGGCAGTATAAATATCATAAATAGAATCAACCTTTAAATCTACACCACTAGCCAAAATTATATCTTTTGCTTCACATAATTTATTTATTTGTTCAATAGCGATATCTAAATCAGATTCTAATTGTATAGCATCATCAACAAGCTCTAGATTTAATCCATATAAACCTGATTCTTTATAATCTCTACCTGTTGCTTGAGAATATACAGTATATTCATTTAATAAAATAGATATTTTATCAAGTGTATATAAATTTACATCATCTAAATCTAATTTAATATCAAGCATATCCTCTTCAATAGATAAATAAATTGAATATAAATCAAGTAAAGTAGCATCTAAGCCTGTAATTATTTTATGTAATTCTTCTTCATATCCATTTAAGGTATTTCTTAAATTATAATATTTAGATTCTAAAAATCTAGTTTTTAAATTAAGTTCATATCTAGGTAGAGTTGCAGCCTTATAAATAGAATCAATAAATTCTTTTTTGTTTGCTTTATTAGAGTGTAGCTCTAATGCAAAATCAGATAATTTAGCTCTTCTTAGGTTTTCATATACGACATTTAAGGCTGCGATTTTTTCTGATACGAATAAAATCTTTTTACCATGACCTAATAATGTTGCGATCATATTAGTAATAGTTTGACTCTTACCTGATCCAGGAGGACCCTGTAATGTAAATGATTTACCATTTGCAGCAGCCTTAATAGCTTCAAGCTGTGATGAATCACAGTTTACAACTGGATATGTTTCGGTTCTTGAATCATATTCAGGAATTGATTCTAATTCACCTAATAACGCTCTAATATTCTTATTTTGTAATACTAAATCCTTATTAGCAATTAGGTCATTATACATATTCATTTTGTAAAATGAATAAATACCTAATGCTACACCATCTTCATATGTTAAAGATTTATCAAGAACACCCTTTAATGTTTCTAAATATGTAGATAAAGCTTCATCATTATAATCAGGAAGCTCCATTTTATATACTTCAGATAAATAATATTTTAAAGTTGGGTTAAGGATGATATCATCCTCATATTGTCTAATTTTATAAAAGCCTTCTTCAGCGTTTATTTCAATTGGAATTAATAATAGTGGTGCTGTATATTCAATTTCTTCTTCTGTATAATGAATAAAGCCAAAAGAAATATATAAAGGATTAATACCTTTTTCAATTAAAGATGTTTTATGATCCTTAGTTAAAGATTTTAATACTCTAGTTAAACCATATCCCTTTTTATAACCAATTAATTCTTTACCAGTTAAATATGGTTTAATTAATTCCATTATTTTGTCATTTTCATATTGCATTACATCATCTTTAGATTTTAAAGAATCTTCAAGCTCATTATGATATAAAGCTATAGCTTGATCAACATCATAAAATGAAATATCTTTATAGTTTTTAACTGCTCTAAATATTTCTTCAATGTTTTTATTCATTAATCTTAAAGATTTCAAACCAGTATCTTTGAAATTTAATAATCTATTTCTTTTACCTAAATCTAGTAGCTGGTTAGTGACAGCCATAAGCTTTGGCTCTAATGGATCTTTAAATTGTATTTTCATAAAATCGCACCACCTTTATGGTATACATTATAAATATTATAACATATTATTTATTATAAATAAAAACCATTTTTAAAAATAAAATCTCAGTATTATATTACTGAGAATTATTTTTCTTTCCAAACTTTGAAAAAAGTATGAATAATAATATCATTATAACCGTCAATGATAACATTACAATTATAGTTATATATGAATAATCTTCTGGAATAAAAAAACCATAAATACCAATGAATAAAAACATTGGACAAAAGACTAAATTTAAAATATCTAATTTAATAAATGTATGCTTTATCATTTTTGTAATTGGTAAAAATAATATAAAAGTACCAATAAATATTGAAGCTACATTATAAAAAATAGTATTCATAATTTTTCACCCGATAATATTATATATTATTTTTTAAAAATTTAAACTTTTATATTCAAATTAAATTTATTTAGAGTTATAATTAAATTTGAATTTGGAGGAATTATTATGTTAGATATTAAATTCGTTAAAAGAGATCAATTAAAAGAAAAGCCAGATATGAACAATTTAGGCTTTGGTAAATATTTTACAGATTACATGTTCATAATGGATTATGATGAAGGTAAGGGTTGGCATGATGCAAGAATAGTTCCATATGGACCACTTGAGATGTCTCCTGCCTCTACAGCACTTCATTATGGCGCTGAAATTTTTGAAGGTATGAAAGCTTATCGTACAGAAAGTGGAAAAATTCAATTATTCCGTCCTTACGAAAATGCAAAAAGAATGAATTCTTCTGCCGAAAGATTATGCTTACCACAACTTAATGAAGATGATTTCGTTCAAGCAGTTAGCACACTTGTAAATATCGATAGAGATTGGGTCCCAACAGCTAAAGGAACTTCATTATATGTAAGACCATTTATGATTGGTGATGACCATACTTTAGGTGTACATGGTGTTCATCATGCAATGTTTATTGTAATTTTATGTCCAGTTGGTTCTTATTATAAAGAAGGATTAAATCCAGTTGGAATTATGATTGAAACTGAAGATGAACGTGTTGCAGGTAAAGGTGGTACAGGTTACACTAAGTGTGGTGGTAACTACGCCGCTTCTACTCGTGCTGGTAAAAAAGCTGAAGCTAAAGGCTATTCACAAGTATTATGGTTAGACTGTGTTTATAAAAAATATATTGAAGAAGTTGGAGCCATGAACGTTATGTTTAAGATTAATGGTGAAGTTGTTACTCCTTCTTTAGTTGGTTCAATATTACCTGGTATTACAAGAAAGTCTTGTATTCAAATTTTAAAGAATAAAGGAATTCCTGTAGTTGAAAAAAGAATTACTTTAGATGAACTTGAGGAAGCAATTAGATCAGGTCAATTAGAGGAAGCTTGGGGTACAGGTACAGCAGCAGTTATTTCTCCTATTGGTTTACTTGAAGTTAATGGTGAAAAATTCACAATTAATAATGGTAAGATTGGTGAAGTATCTCAAATGTTATATGATGAAATTACAGGTATTCAATCTGGTAAATTAAAAGATACTTATAATTGGACTTACGAAGTTAAATAATAAATAATTTATAAAAAAACAAAAAACGAAGCAAATTCTATAAAATGCTTCGTTTTTTATTTATATTTAATCGTTAATTACTAAAAATTTTGTTTGAAGATAATCTATAACTATAATTGCTGAAATAAATACAAATTCTAAACTTAAAAATACAAAGAATGAACTAGATAAGAATCCAATATCTATTGAGTAAATAAATATCATACCAACAAAAAGTAAAACATATCCTAAAACTAAAGGAATATAATGTACTAATTTAAATTTATTTCTATTAAATTCAAATGAAATAGATACAACTAATAAAGCCAAACCTATAACAAATGAAAAATAACATAAAATTGATTCTACATCTTCTCCAAATATTAATAAACTCATAAGTGGATTATTATTTTGATAATAATCAACAAATATATTATTCAACATAAATATAGCAAGAATACTTAATATGAATAAACTTGTTCTTCTTATTATAAATAAAATTGTTGCTTTAGATATTCCTTTTTCTTTTATCAAATAAAATACTTCATTAGATATGACAGATAAAATATAAAGAATTAGACCAATCAAAAGAGATACCGAACCAAATTCAATATTATTAGTTCCCATAAAAATTATAAATAATATTAAATGCATAATAACTGGAATCAAAAAGTATATTTTTGAATTAAGATTTAATTCAGTTTTATTTTTATAGAATTTAACAATAGACAAAATATTAAATACTACTAATAACACTATACATATAACCATACTAAAGAAAACAATTTCATCAAAAATTAAATGAATTTTTTCTATAATCACATTTGAATGATCTAGTCTATATGCTAACCCGACAGTATAGTATGACATTGCACTTCCATACTCCGAATCTTCTACATTTGCAAAACAACCTATTATCAAAAGAATAAATGATATTGATAGAACAGCAGTAATTATAATATTAAAAATAAAATTAATTTTCGTATAATTAGTAGATGTTTTTTCAATATTAAAATCTTTTTTTTCATTTGATACAATTTGATTATTTTTACTATTATCTTGGCTATTATGATTTAATTTTTTAGTATTTGTATCTTGTTTTTCAGTAATAACTGATACTTTTTCTTCATTATTAGTTAGGTTTTTTTGAATTACATTTTCTTCTGTTGTAGCTAAATTTTTATCAACAATAATAGTTTCTTCTTTTAATTTTTCATGAACCTCTTCTTGTTGAATTATTTCCTTTTTAAAGGATTGATCATCATTAGCTGAACTATTAAACTTCATCCTACATAAAGTACATAAATAATAATTTTTACCTATCATTAAATAATTTGTAGATCCACAATATGGACAAGAACATAATGATGAATTATTATCTTCATTTTTTGATTCAATTAAATCATTATTTGTTTTTGGTTCATTTAAGTCAGAATTTAAATTTTCAGTATGTTTATTTATTATTTCACTATTTTCTTCTTTAACTACTTCATCAAAATAATGACCACAAACGGGACATTCTTTAACATCCTCTAAAACTTCTTCGTTACAATCAGGACAAATCTTCTTTTTAAAAACATAATTGCAATGTGGACAATCAGATCTAGTTGTTGATACTTTCCCACCACAATTAGGACAAATCATTATTCCCATACGAAACTCTCCTTAATACTTTAAAATTTATAATATGTCACATATATTACGAATAAATTTCGCATTAGAATAATACTTTTTCTATTAAATATAAAGTTTCTCCTAAACCAACAGTTAAAACAGCTTGTCTACCATCATTAAATAAAACTAAATATTTTGTTCCATACAATGTTATATTTTGATTGCCTTTATTTTGAATATCAATAACACCCATTGCTAAAACAGTTGCACATTTAATCATATCATGTGTAATCTTTTCTTCAGTATTATCTGGATATGTGAATAATATCCATCTTTCACCATCACTAGAACCAGTATTAATGTAAGTTCCTAGTGGAAAATCATGTCCACTTACATTTCCACAACTTGCATTTTTCTTCAATGCATTTTTTGCTAAATCCTTTAATCCCATATTTATTTCCTCCATAATTTTTAAAAAATGTAACTATTTACCATTAAAAATGGTAAAATAGCAAAATCATTACTTCTATAATTTTAACACCAAAACGATACTCTCGCAAGTATGTTTCATAATGGTATAACTTTATTTTTTTATTTAAAAAATATATCAAATGATATATAATACCAAAAGAAAGGATGATAATATGACAGAACTATTATCTCCAGCAGGAGATTTTGAATGTTTTAAACAAGCTTTATATAATGGTGCGGATGCTGTATATCTAGCAACAGATCGTTTCGGTGCGAGAGCTTATGCTAAAAATTTAACATTAGATGAATTAAAAAAAGCTTTAATATTTGCCCATTCTTTAAATAAAAAGGTATATGTTACAGTTAATACAATAATTAAAGAATCAGAACTAGAAGATGCCAAAAATTATTGTATTGAATTATATAAATTAGGTGTAGATGGATTAATATTAGCTGATTATAGCTTAATCAATTTTGTTAATGATAATTTAAAGCCTATGGAAGCTCATATATCAACACAGGTAGGTATTAAAGATTTAAATGATGTTAAATTTTTTGAAAAATTAGG
>CAMJOZ010000067.1 GCA_946407635.1 uncultured Caryophanales bacterium | reverse complement strand
AATTCTGCACCAATTATTTTTCTTTTAGCTTCAGGTTCAGTAACACCCTTTAATTTAGCATAGAATCTTTCTTGAGCATTTACTCTAATGAAGTTTAACTTATATGGACCATTTGGACCAAAAACAGCTTCAACCTCATCACCTTCATTTTTTCTTAAAAGACCATGATCAACAAATACACAAGTTAATTGTTTACCAACAGCCTTTGATAATAATACTGCAGCAACACTTGAATCTACACCACCAGATAATGCACATAAAACCTTACCATTTCCAATCTTCTTCTTAAGATTTTCAATAGTAGTTTTAGCAAAATCAGCCATCTTCCAATCACCCTTACAGCCACATACATCTAAAACAAATGCTTTAAGCATTGTCATACCTTCTTCAGTATGCATAACCTCTGGATGGAATTGAACAGCATAAATCTTTTTATTCTTATTTTCCATTGCAGCAACAGGACAAGTATTACTATAAGCAGTAATTACAAATCCTTCAGGAGTTTTAGCAACATAATCAGTATGACTCATCCATACTGATGTTGTTTCTTTAACATTTTTAAATAATTTAGATTCTTTAGAAACCTTAATAGGCATTTTCCCATATTCACTCTTAGGAGCAGTTTTAACTTCACCACCAAGTAAATGAGCTATTGTTTGGCAACCATAACAAATACCTAAAACAGGAATATTTAAATCAAATAATTTTTTATCAACAAGTGGAGAATCGCTAGCAAATACTGAATTAGGTCCTCCAGTAAAAATAATACCTTTTGGATTAAATTCAATAATCTTTTCTATAGGCATATTATAAGGATGTACCTCACAATAAACATTACATTCTCTTACACGTCTTGCAATTAATTGATTATATTGTCCTCCAAAATCTAAAACAAGAACTTTTTCATTTTGCAAGATAAACCCCTCCTTTATTTTATATTTAAACGATTAAATATATAATCTACATTCTTCATATAATAATCTAAAGTAAAGCATGAATCAATTTCTTCATCAGTAAGCATTGAAGAAACTGTACTATCTTCCTTTAATAATTTACTATAATGCTCTTTAGTTTCTAAAGCCTTCATAGCTATAGGTTGAACAGTATCATAAGCTTTTTCTCTTACGAATCCTTTTTCAATTAATTTATATAAAACTCTTTGAGCAAAAATAACACCATGAGTTAAATTAATATCATCAATCATCTTTTCAGGGAATACAGTTAAATTTTCAAGAATTCCCTTAAATCTATTTAGCATATAATCTAATAATTCTGTAGAATCAGGTAAAATAATTCTTTCAGTTGCAGAATGTGAAATATCTCTTTCATGCCATAATGCAATATTTTGATAGAATGTATCCATATATCCTCTCATAACTCTTGCACAACCACAAATGTTTTCAGATGAAATAGGATTTCTTTTATGTGGCATAGCACTAGAACCTTTTTGACCTTTACCAAAAGCTTCTTCTGTTTCTTTTACTTCTTGACGACTTAAATTTCTAACCTCTAAAGCCATCTTTTCAAGTTCAGAAGCAACAAGTGCTAAACAAGCCATATAATGAGCATGTCTATCTCTTTGTAAAACTTGTGTAGAGATTTTTGCATAACCAATACCTAAATCTTTACAAACAAATTCTTCAATTTGAGGTGGAATATTAGCAAAATTACCTACAGCACCTGATAATTTACCAACCTCTACTTCTTTACAAGCATATAAGAATCTTTCTTTACATCTATTCATATCTTCATACCATAAAGCCCACTTAAGACCAAATGATGTGATATCAGCATGCATACCATGTGTTCTACCAATGCATGGTGTATATTTAAATTCTATAGCTCTTTTTTTAATAACTTTCATGATATCATCAATATCATTTAATAATATTTCATTTGCTTTTTTAAGCATATATCCATTAGCAGTATCAACAACATCTGTTGATGTTAAACCATAATGAATCCATTTCTTTTCATCACCTAATGATTCACCAACAGCTCTTGTGAATGCAACAACATCATGCTTAGTTACTTGTTCAATTTCTTTAATACGATCCACATTGAATGTAGCTTTATCAAGCTTAGGTAAGTCCTCCTTAGGAACTACACCTAATTCACTCCATGCTTTAGCATTTGAGATTTCAACCTTTAAATATGCATCAAATTTAGCTTCTTCAGTCCAAATATCTCTCATGCATTTACGACTATATCTTTCAATCATTACTTTTTATCCTCCATATGCTTTAAGAAGCATTCAAGGGTATTTTCCATAAGACATGTAATAGTCATAGGGCCAATACCACCTGGCACCCTTGTAATATATGATGCTTTAGGCTCAACATCTTTAAAATCAACATCACCACATAGCTTATTTGTTTCTAAATCTCTATTTACACCAACATCAATTACAACAGCACCTTCTCTAACCATATCAGCTTTAACAAATTTAGCACGACCAACAGCCGCAATCAAAATATCTGCCGTTTTAGTTATTTCAGCTAAGTTAGCTGTTTTACTATGACAAATTGTTACAGTCGCATTTCTATCAAGTAAAAGCTTAGATACTGGCATACCAACAATATTACTTCTACCAATTACTACTGCATGCTTACCTTCAATTTGAATATTAGCATAATCTAATACTTCAATAATTCCCTTTGGAGTACAAGAAACGATACCATCTTGCTTCAAATATAAAGAAGCTACATTAATAGGATGGAATCCATCTACATCCTTTTCAGGAGCTATTTTCTTGATTACTAAATCTGAATTAATATGCTTTGGTAATGGTAATTGAACTAAAATACCATCAACTGTATCATCATTATTTAATTCATCAATCATATTTAATAATTCTTCTTCAGTAATAGTAACTGGCTTTTTAATTGTTGTATTTTTAATACCAATTTCAACACATGCCTTACCTTTACCTGTAACATATGAAACACTACCTGGATCTTCGCCAACTAATATAACTACTAAATGAGGAAGTCTATCATATTTCTTACCAAATTCAATGACTTCTTCTTTCATTTTATTTCGTCTAATAGTTGCAAGCTCCTTACCACTAATAACAATTGCCATAATTAACCTACTTTCTAAATGCTTTCGCACCTATATCTGTTCTATGAAATAAATTTTCACATTTAATCTTAGATACTCTTTCGTTTGCTAGCTTATTAGCTTCCTCTAATGTCTTAGCTAAAGCTACAACGAATAATACTCTACCACCATTAGTTACCAAATTACCATTTTCATCTACCTTAGTACCCATATGGTAAATATCATCAGTATCTGCGTTTTCAATAACAAAGCCCTTCTTATAATCACCAGGATAACCCTTTGATGCTAAAACAACACCAATTGCATAATTATCATCCCATGTTAAAAGAGGTTCTTTACCATCAACGATTGCCATAAATGCATCATAAATATCTGAAGTTAATCTAGGTAAAACAACTTCAGTTTCAGGATCACCAAATCTACAATTAAATTCGATAACCTTGATTCCTTTTTTAGTTTTCATTAAACCACCATATAAAACTCCTTTAAATGGTGAATCTTCATTAACTAATGCCTTAGCAGTTGGAATCATTATTTCATTTAATGCATAATTATAATCATCTTCAGTAATGAATGGTAATGGAGAATAAGCACCCATACCACCTGTGTTAGGACCCATATCATTATCGAATGCTCTTTTGTGATCTTGAGCCATTTCTAAAGGATAAACCTTATCATTATCAACAAAGCACATGAATGAGAATTCCATACCCTCTAAATATTCTTCAATAACAACCTTACCTTTACCGAATTTATCATCTAAAAGCATATCTTTTAATGCTTTTTCTGCTTCTTCAAAATTTTCAGCAATTACAACACCTTTACCAGCAGCTAAACCATCATATTTAATAACTGTTGGGAATGGTGAAATCTTAACAAATTCAATTGCTTCATCATAATTTTCAAAAGTTTCATATCTTGCTGTAGGAATATTATATTTATTCATTAAATCCTTAGCAAAATTCTTACTACTTTCAATTAATGCAGCGTTCTTTCTTGGACCAAAAGCTTTAATATTTTCAGCTTCTAATCTATCTATAATACCTAAAGATAATGATGCTTCAGGACCAACAACAACTAAATCAATAGCCTCAGCCTTAGCAAATTCTACAATCTTATCTACTTCAGTATCTTTAATATTTACACACATTGCTAGTTTAGCAATACCTGCATTACCAGGTGCGGCATAAATCTCGTTTACTTTTTTACTTTTTGATAGAGCATGAACTATTGCATGTTCTCTACCGCCACCACCTACAACTAATACCTTAGCCATAAATAATCTCTCCTTATAATTAGTGCTTGAAATGACGCATACCAGTGAATGCCATTGGTACATTGTTAGCATTCGCTAAATCAATTGAATCTTGATCCTTCTTAGAACCACCAGGTTGAACAACAGCAACTACACCATTATTAATACCATATTCAAGAGTATCGCTGAATGGGAAGAATGCATCAGATGCTAATACTAAACCATCATTTACACCTCTTGAATGTGCTTCTTCAATTGCAATCTTAGCAGCACCAACTCTATTCATTTGACCAGCACCAACACCACAAGTTGTTCCATTCTTAACAACAACGATAGCATTTGATTTAACATGCTTAACAATCTTCCAACCAAAATTCATATCAGATAATTGTTCAGGAGTTGCCTTTGTATTTGTAACAACCATATCGTTAGTTACTGTCTTAATTTCAACATCTTGATCTTGAACTAAAATTCCACCATTAACAGATACATATTGCTTTTCCTTTGGATATTCGCCTAATTTGAATTTAATTAATCTTAAATCAGGTCTCTTAGCAAAAGCCTTTAATGCATCTTCTGTAAAATCAGGAGCAAGAATTACCTCTAAGAAAATAGATTTACCCTTCTCACCATGATCAAACTTAATTAAATTAGCTGCTTCTAAATCAATTGTTTGGTTTGTTGCAACAATACCACCAAAGATAGATACTGGGTCAGATTCGTAAGCTTTTAACCAAGCTTCCTTTAAATCCTTACCAATTGCAGCTCCACATGGATTCATGTGCTTTAAGCCCATAGCGAATGGTACATTACCGAATTCTCTAACAATATTTAATGCAGCATTAGCATCTTGAATATTGTTATATGATAATTCCTTACCTTGAATTTGTACAGCATTAGCTAAGCTATAAGGTAAATTCTTATTTGTTGCGAAGAATTTAGCACTTTGATGTGGATTTTCACCATATCTTAAGCTTTGAACGATATCTCCTTCAATAAATAATTTTTCACTTAAGCCAGCTTTTTTTCTCATATATTCTGCAATCATAGTATCATACTCTGCAGTTAGAGTATAAACCTTTGCAGCAAGCTTTAATCTTGTTTCATAAGTCGTATCACCGAATTCTTTGATTTCAGCTAAAACCTTATCATAATCATTAATATCAGAAACAACAGTAACAAATCTATGATTCTTAGCTGCACTTCTTAACATAGAAGGTCCACCAATATCAATATTTTCAATTGCCTCTTCAAATTCAGCACCCTTTTCAATAGTCTTCTTGAAAGCATATAAATTAACACAAACTAAATCAATATATTCAATATTGTGTTCTTTTACTTGGGCAACATGAGATTCCTTATCTCTAATAGCTAATAAACCTCCATGAACCATAGGGTGTAAAGTCTTTACACGACCATCTAAAATCTCAGGGAATCCTGTAACATCAGAAATATCAATAGCCTTTACTCCACCTTCTAATAATACCTTTTTAGTACCTCCAGTAGATACTACTTCATATCCTAATTCTTCAAGACCCTTTGCGAAATCAACAACACCAGTCTTATCTGTAACACTAATTAAAGCTCTTTTCATTTTAATCTCCTATTTCAATAAGTTTTTTATAACTTCTGGATAAAGCACATGTTCAATCTTATGAATTCGTGCTTCAACCTCTTCAAGTGTTTCTCCTTCAGTATAATCAAATGCTCTTTGAGCAATAATCTTACCAGAATCAACACCACTATCAACATAATGTACTGTAACACCAAATACTTTAACTCCATAATTATAAGCATCCTCAATACCATGAGCACCCTTAAATGCAGGAAGTAAAGCTGGATGAATATTTATAATATAGCCTTCATATGCATCAAGTAATACCTTACCACAAAAACGCATATAACCTGCTAATACTATTAAATCAACCTTTAATTCTTTAAGCTTAGCAACAAGCTCAGCTTCATATTCTTCTTTTTTTCTACCTTTATAATTAATTACAAAGATAGGTGTATTATGATTTTTAGCTCTTGTAACAACATAAGCATCTTCATGATCAGTAGCCATTAAGACAACATTTGCTTTAATATCTCCACTTTCAACATGTTCCATAATAGCTTCATAATTTGTACCGCTACCACTAGCGAAAATAGCTATATTTTTCATTATTTATGAATCTCAACCTTGCCAGCATTGTCTGTAATTGAACCAATTACATATGCTTTATCACCATGCTTAGCTAAAATTTCAATAGTCTTCTTAGCATCAGCTTCATTTGCGACAGCGATAACCATACCGATACCCATATTATAAATATTAAACATTTCTCTATGATCAACCTTGCCATATTTTTCTAAGAATTTAAAAACTGGTAAAATTGGCCAAGAACCTTCTTTAATATCTAAACCTTGCTTATCATTTAAGATACGAGGAATATTTTCATCAAATCCTCCACCTGTTATATGAGCAACACCATGAACATCAACATTTTTAATAACATCTAATACTTGTTTACAATAAATTCTTGTTGGAGTTAAGAATACTTCTCCTACAACTCCACCTAATTCTTCACTATAAGAATGTAAATCAATATTATTATCAGCAATAATCTTTCTAACTAATGAAAAACCATTTGAATGAACACCAGTTGATGCAATACCAACTAAAATATCTCCTGATTTTACTTTAGAATCATCAATAAGCTTTGATTTTTCAACAACACCTACTGCAAAACCAGCGATATCATATTCACCATCAGAATACATACC
>CAMJOZ010000066.1 GCA_946407635.1 uncultured Caryophanales bacterium | reverse complement strand
GTTGATTTACAAACTGGTTCACCAATTTCTAAACATAAATTTCTAAATAATTCTCTATCTTCTGCTTTTTCAATCGCATCAGCGTCTGTTCCTAGTAATTCAACATCACATTCCTCAAGGATTCCTTTTCTAGCTAATTTCATACCTAGATTTAATCCTGTTTGCCCACCGATAGAACATAATAATCCATCAGGACGTTCATATCTAATTATTTTAGCAACATTCTCTAGATCTAGAGGTTCCATATATACCTTATCAGCAATCTTAGTATCTGTCATAATAGTTGCAGGATTTGAGTTGATTAATATTACTTCATAGCCTTCTTCTTTTAAAGCAAGACAAGCTTGAGTTCCTGCATAATCAAATTCAGCTGCTTGACCTATAACAATAGGACCAGAACCTATTACCATTATTTTTTTTATATCTTTACGTTTAGGCATTTTTGTTACCTCCAAAATCATGTAATAAATCAATAAATTGCTTAAATAAATATTCTGAATCCTCAGGACCAGCCGCACTTTCAGGGTGATATTGAATTGAGATTACATGATTTTTAACATCTCTAATTCCTTCAAGTTCACCATCTATTACATTAACATGTGTTAATTCTAATCCTGTTCCTTCAAGTGAATCTTTATCTATTGCGAATGAATGATTTTGGCTTGTTATTTCTACTTTACCATTTAATAAATTTTTAACTGGGTGATTGGCTCCTCTATGACCAAATTTCATTTTATATGTTTTAGCACCATAAGCTAAACCAATGATTTGATGTCCTAAGCAAATACCAAAGATTGGTAATATACCTCTACATTTTTTTACAAGTTCAATAACTGGTTTTGCATCTTCTGGATCACCAGGACCATTAGATATAAATAATCCATCTGGTTGATGCTTCATAACATCTTCAAATGTAGATGTATATGGAAGTACAACTACATTACAACCAAATTGATTAAATTTTCTTACTATGTTCATCTTAATACCGCAATCTATAGCGCAAATTGTATAATTAGGATTAGCAGTTCTAGAATACCAAACCTTTTTAGTTGATACTCTTTCTAATTGGTTATGTTCATAACCTCTTGCTTTAATTTCTTTTAAAGCTTCTTCCTTAGGTTTATCAATATCACAAATCATTACTAATTGTGATCCTTCATCTCTAATGATTCTTGCAAGCATTCTAGTATCAATATTTGATATACCCGCAGCATTATTTTCATCCATTACATCACCTAAAGTTTTTGTCGCTCTAAAGTTTGATGGAGAATCATTATATTCTCTAACAACAAATCCACTCATCTTTATTGATTTTGATTCATAATCATCATCAGTAATTCCATAATTACCGATTAGTGGATAAGTCATACATACTATCTGTCCACAATAAGATGAATCTGATAATATTTCTTGGTAGCCAACCATAGATGTATTAAATACTATTTCAGCAATTACATCCTTTTTACTACCAAAACCAACACCATAGAACTCCATTCCATTTTCTAAAACTAGCTTTCGATCATTGACAATTCCCATATTTTCACCCGCCTAATAAAATAAAAAGTTTTCTAGCCAAAAAGACCAGAAAACAATTAATCTCTGTAATAAATTATCTAATCTTGTTAGCCTCACTGGACTATCTTAAAGTTTTTCCTAATAAATATTATCACTTTCATTATTCATATTCAATAATTTTTTTATAGTTTTTTGTAAAACTATTAAATAAGAAATTATCCCCAAGAATATTTTCTACTCTTGGGGAAAATTAATTAGTTTTTATTGTAATAATTATAATATACTTCGTTAACTGCTTCAATGTAACAAATAAAAGATGGATGATTCTTATCTCTGCTACTTAAATACATATTCTTTCGATTGATATAATTCTCTCGTACTTCAAGCCAATGATTGTGTCTTTTCCCTTTTAACCATTTAGCTCTTTTAGATAGTTCACTTGAATCAGGGATTTCGTTCCAAAAATATTCATCATTTTTTATATTACCCGTCTTTTTATGTATAAGCTTATGCCATCTCATATCATTATCCTGTGCAACTATACAAATATCCATTGAATATAAACCATTATTATTAATCGTGCGGATCTTGTTTGTCGTTAGTACACTAGTAGAATCAGATACATCATTTAAATTATATTTAACATGATATTTATTCATAATCTCATTTGTGGCTTTCCTAATATCCTCTTTCAACTCATTCGCTTTATATCGAAAACCATTAAAAACTTGCAAATTGTAATCAAAGTCATACTCTCCACTTTCATTCTGAGTAACCATATTGTTCCCACCACTGCCAACTAAGAAAAACTGAGTATTAATTTTATATTTTCGACGTAACAACACTTCTAATTCTTTCATAATTTTACTACAAGTTGATTGTGATTTTTTTAATATTTCTTTACCTTGAACATCTACAACATATTTATACATAAAATCCTCCAACTGCCCATATCCAACCCATATGAAACTTAAGAATCATATCATTGTATTATAGCATTATTTTAAATTAAAACAAGATATAATAATTAATTAAAATCCCCAAGAATATTTTCTACTCTTGGGGAAAATTACGTTATTAATTACCAGTTAATTTGATTTGGATAAGCATATGCTTCATATTTTGCCACGTCTGATGGTGTCATATTCACAAATGCATATGATGACATACTGAAGCTATCTTGAGAGCCTGGAGCTATATCATTATAGATATAAGTAAAGCGAGTACAAATCCAATTATCGCTACTATCAAACATATTGATTGCAACTTGGGCTAATACCGCTTTTTCTCTAGTATTGTTTGTTACCCTACCTATTATTTTAATTCCGCCGTATGTTTCAGCACTAATAGATACATCACTAACATCATATCTTATTACATCAACTGAAGCTTTTTCAACGTTTGCATTAAATGAAACCTTTATATTTGTTTCATTAAAATCACATGATGTTTCCTTATAATAGTAACCTGTTTCACCTGGCTTTAAGCATTCAGGATAACAGCTTATGTATGAAACTGATTGCAATAGCTGACCTGTTTGTGTTTCAATGGTAGCAGTACTTGATTTAGTATATAAATTTGCAGTTCCAGTATTTGTTACAGGTACTCCAATTTTAATCCATTTAGTACCTACACTATCTGTCCACATGTCAACTATGGCATCTCCTACATCATATTTAACAGTTTTTGGTATTTCAGTCCACTTAGCATATAAGGTCATATTTTTAGTAACACCACTTGAGAAATTAAATTCATCTGAATAAAGTGAGCTACTATACCATCCAGCAAATGAATAACCATCCTTTGTTGGGTTAGTAGGTTTAGTTAAAGTTTTATTATATTCAACAGTTTGTGATGGTATAGTCTCATTACCACCTTTAACATTAAATGATACTGTATAGGATTCAATTGACCATTTTGCATATATAGTTATATTTTTAGTAACAGCATTCTTAAAATCATATTCATTGTTTAATTCTTTATCACTAAACCAGCCAACAAATGAATATCCTTTTTTAGTTGGATCAGTTGGTTTTTCTAAAGCATTACCATCTTCTACCTTTTTTGATGATAAATATGAACCACCATTGGTATCAAATGTTACAGTATACTTAGTTGTTGTAGAACTTGATGAGCTTGATGAACTACTACTAGAATTACTTGAACCATCTGAACCATTTAATAAATCACAGCTTGTTACAGCAAATAAGGATACTAATAGCAATACTCCTGAGAACAATCTAAATATCTTCATAATTATTTCTCCTCCTTTAATTGTTTTGCTCTTTTAATATTAATTTTTAAATTGTTAACCTTTAATTCCATTTTAGATATTGCTTTATCTAAAACTTCGTTCTTATTTTTTCTATAATTATCCATTTCAATTTTTATTTCTGGATAGGTATATCCACAATCCTTGAAGAATTTTGCTAAAAAGAATTCCTCTACCTCTTCATCTGAATAATCATAACTTAAACCTACAACTATTTTGTTTTTTCTTTCAATAACTGTTTTTTGTAGCATTATTATTTGTCTTCTACTTAATCCAGTTATTTTCTCTAGTGTTTTTTCGTTCATATTGTCTCTCTATTTTGATATTAAACTTGTTCGCTACGAACAGGCAATACCATTTTTATATCTCCTTTCCACTAGAGAAATTGTTTTTTATGCGAGAAAAAACCAAGACTATTCCTAATCTTGGTTTAATAGGAGGACAGTGACTATGAACCACTAGTTCAAATTTAATAATTTATTTAATTATCTTTTTATTCTTTTCTTCTTTATAGTATCAAACGCATAATATGTAGAAATCAAATCTGATGGAAGATGTTCTAACATTTTGTCTTCCAATTCATAAGGTACACCATAATAAGCCTCTGCAATAGCTCCAGTCATACACGCTTGAGTATCAGTATCTCCTCCATATTTGATAGCTTTTCTAATTGCATCTTCAAAATCTGTCGAATCCAAAAAAGCAACAACGGATTCAGGGATACTACCTTGGCAAGTTACATAATATCCATTTTCATCTGCTTCATATGTAGACCAAATCCATTCATAATGAAGATTTTTAATTCTTGGATAATAATGTTCTGCAACATAATCTCGAATGCTTTCCTTTGATTTACCTATTCTTGCTAGATAAACACACATTGCAATACATTCTGCACCAATAAATGCCTCAGGATGAGTATGAGATATTTCCGTTAATGCTTTAGATAATATTTTAACTTGTTCCTCACTTTCAGCAACCCAGCCTACTGGTGAAATCCTCATTCCAGCTCCATTACCACAAGAATAGTTTGCAGAACCTCCTTCAAAAAGCCATTTGTAGAATCTTTCACCCCATTGAGTATCTCTATGATTATTGGCAATATCTTTCATTTGATTAATGGCAGTTTTCTTTAAGTTATCAATATCAAATAAATTATCTCGATTTAAAATGAGAGTTCTAGCTATTGCCAAAGTCATATATGTATCATCTGTTGGACCACTATCTTTTGAAAACAATGGAAAGCCTTCAGCCTTTTCAAATTTAAATTCAAATGGATGTCCAACCATATCACCTATTATAGCTCCTAGCATATGAATCAACCTCCTAACCATCTATTTATTTTAATATTGATTATAGTATTATATATTAATTATATCAAAATTTAGTAAATTCTTCTATGATTCCTATCCAACTCAGCCAATCTACTCTTTAACCCATTTTTCTGACTTTCAATTCTTGGATCTTTTCTTTCTTTAATTATTTTTTCATAATCTTTAATTGAATCTTCCCTAGATCTGATAGACTTACCATCTACACGAAGTCTTTCTAATGTTTTAATTTCTTCTTTTAATTCAGCAATTTTATTTTGATAATAAACTTCATCAAATGGTATAGTATCTAATTTATTCAATTCAGATTTAATCTGCATTATTTCTTCAATATAAGCTTGGTGTTGTCTTTCTTGTTCTTTAAGCTTTTCAATATAATGAGTATTAAAGAATTCTAAATGACCACATTCTCTACAAATAAAAATATCAGTTTTAGAAACTTCTAATCTTGCATCACCTGATACATGAAAAGGTAAATTCATTGTATTAATTAAATCATTACTTCCACATTGTGTACATTTCATTTCTAATTCACCTCCTCTCAATCCAATAAAATTGTTTTGTTGTCAAACATTTGCATTCTTTTATAAGTAATCTCTTTACAAATGTTTGATTCATTATTTGAAACAAGAATGTATTTTCTATTCCCACCATCTTCTTTATTAAGCTCAATACAGGCTTGACCTGTTGTTCCAGAACCAGCATAGAAATCCATAATTAGTGATTCTTTATTAGTAGTTGCCCTAATAAGTTCCTTCATTAATTTAACTGGCTTAGGAGTTGAGAATGCCTTTCTATCACCAAAAATTTCTTTTATTTCATCTTTGGCTGATGATGTTGTTCCAAAGCAATCAAAGACTTCCGGGAATTGTGCTTCATTTTCTTTTAATGAATCACCATCTAAATATGGTTGCATTATATTATTGAGTTTTGAAGTATTACTTTTAAATAAAACAACTATATATTCAAATTCAACAGTTGGCTTATTTGGATTAACATCTCTATTTTTATCGAAATAAGGATGAAGCTTTTTCCATTTACAAATCTTTAGGTTGCCTTTAGCCTCATAATATCCACTAAGGTTACATGCCTTTAAAATATATTTAAGACCACCTTCATCGATATTAACAACAAGGAATCCATTTTCGCTTAAAAGCCATAATGAACTACGAATCTTACTTGTTAAATCGTTAATGTATTGTATTTCATTAAAATGATCTTTATAGCCTATTCCATCAATATTTGAATTATATGGTGGATCAATTAATATAGAATCAATTTTACCTTTATATGAAGATAGCATTGCATTTAAGGTATATTCATTATCTGATTCAATCACATAATTAGATCTTTCGTTTCTAATATTAATAAATGCCTTAGTTGAGCTTAATGCATTGTTATCAACGAAGCAATCTTTATAAATACTTACTTCTTTTAAATTTTCACAATGACCAAAAGCCCATTCACCAATATATGTCACTAAATCAGAGCAATATACATTTGTTAAAGAATTGCAATTTGTGAAACATGATTTTGATACAACTGTGACATTATGAAGATTAATATTTGTCATTAAGTCACAGCCAGAGAATGCCCCACGTTCAAGCTTTAAAACTGAATCTTTAATATGTACATCACCAACTGCATATTTCTTAGGACAGCAAACAAGTTTAGACATATCAGCATTATATAGTCTTCCATCTTCGACAACATAATACTTTGATTCACTAACAAATTCTATGTTATCGCAGCCAACAAAAGGATTATAACCAATATCTTCTAGCGATGAAGGTAGAATAATTTTTTTAATGCCTTTACAGTTCCAAAATGAATTTCTATTAATCTTTGTAACATTCTTTAGTTTTAAGCAATTTATGTTTATTGATGTTAAACATCCGCATACTGATGAATAATATTTATCATAAATAACATCATCTACAACATGGTAACTTGATGATTTACAATCTAGCTTTATCTTTGTACAACCTGAGAATGGATTATTCTCCATCTTCTTTAAAGATCTTGGTAATACTACTAATTCTAAATTGTTACATAAATAGAATGTATGCTTACAAATAATTATAGTTGTTGTAGGTACCTTATATTCTTTTGCAGCATGCTTAATTGAATAATAAATCATTTGTGTCATATCAGCTGTAAATAAACCATAATTTA
>CAMJOZ010000065.1 GCA_946407635.1 uncultured Caryophanales bacterium | reverse complement strand
AACCGGAAAATAATTATTATAAGGATCATCTTGAGGATATACAGGAATATTATTATTTGAGGTATGAAGCATTTTATACGAATGATAATCAGATTCTATCGATTCATAGCTTCGATTTACTCTTTCTGCTAATTCCTTTAAATAGCCTTCCTCAATTGCTTTATTTGATTCAGTATGTAAAAATTGAAATATTTCATTTTCTAAAATATTGAATTCATCTTTATCATTTAAATTCTTATTTATAAATGAATTTTCAAATAAATACCTTAAAGAATCAACTATATGGTCTTCAAAATATTTAACATATTCATCAGCACCATATTTTTTTATAAATTCATCTGGGTCCATATTATCTGGTAATAATACTAGATGAACATTAAAGCCATTATTTTTAAATAGATTAATAGCCTTTACTGAGGCAGCTCTACCAGCTTTATCTCCATCATAACAAATTATTACATTTTTAGAATATTTAGATAATTTTTGAACCTGATTAGCTGTTAAAGCTGTTCCTAAAGAACATACAGCTTCCTTTAATCCAGCTCTATAGGATGCGATAACATCCATCTGACCTTCATGCAAAATAATTCTATTCTTTTTATTGATTTCATATTTTGCTTTATTAAGGTTGAATAGCAATTCACCTTTTTTAAATATTTTAGTTTCTCTAGTGTTTACATATTTAGGCTGATCTTTTTGACTTTGATCATAGATCCTTGCACTATAACCTACAACATGATCAAATTCATCCTTGATTGGAAACATTATTCTATTAACGAATAAGTCATAATAAGAACCAGTTTCTTTTTTCTTATCAGCTAATCCACAATCAACTATATCAAGCTCTAAATAACCACTTTCGTTTAATACCTGATAAATTGTATCTCCATAATCAGGTGATAAACCTATTTCAAAATCATTAATTATTTCTTCATTCAATCCTCTATCGATTAAATACTTTAAAGCCTTCAAACCATTATCAGTTTGATTCAAATATTTCTTATAAAAGTTTTTTGAAACATTCATAAGCTCATAATATTTTAAATTAGGATCAACTTTCTTTTTAGAATTATTAGAATCCTTATATTCAACACCATTGAATTCACATAATTCTTTTATCGCATCACCAAATTCAACATGCTCAATCTCCATTATGAATTGAAGTGGACCTCCACCTTTATGACATCCAAAGCAAGTTGCAAGCTTCTTTTCAGGTGATACTACAAACGAAGGGGTTTTCTCATTGTGAAAAGGACATAGACCCAAATAGTTCTTACCACTTTTTTCTAAAGCTACACCTTTAGATGTAACTAGACTTACTATATCAGTTTTTTGAACTAGATCATCTATTTCCTCGTTAGTCAAAGTAAAACCCTCCTTCTAATTATAATTTTTCAAGAATATATGGAATTACATCCTCTATTAGCATCTTCTTTTGCTTCATAGTATCTCTATCTCTTACTGTAACTGTACTATTTTGAATTGTTTCATCATCAATAGTTACACAGAATGGAGTACCTATAGCATCTTGACGACGATATCTCTTACCGATATTAGCACTATCATCATACGCTGTACTGAAATATTTAGAATAATTTTCATAAATTGATTTTGCTCTATCGGCATGATTCTTCTTAATTAATGGTAAAACAGCAACTTTGTATGGTGCGACAACTGGTTTTAATCTTAAAACAACTCTTGTGTTACCATTTTCATCAGTTTCTTCATCATATGCTGAGAATAAAATTGATAATAACATTCTTTCAACACCAACACTTGGTTCTACAACATATGGTAAATATCTTGTATTATCATCTGGATCAAGATATTCAAGATTTTGTTTAGAATGGTTTTGGTGAGCATTTAAATCATAATTTGTTCTTGAGGCAATACCCCATAATTCACCAAATCCCCAAGGGAAATTAAATTCAATATCTGTAGTTGCGTTAGAATAGAAAGATAATTCCTTTTTATCGTGATCTCTATATCTTAATTCTTCTTCATTAATACCAACATATTTTAAGAAATCCATACAGAATGTTCTCCAATATGAGAACCATTCAAGCTCAGTTCCTGGCTTACAGAAGAATTCTAATTCCATTTGTTCAAATTCTCTTGTTCTGAAAATGAAATTACCTGGAGTGATTTCATTTCTAAAGCTCTTACCAATTTGACCTATACCAAATGGTAATTTCTTTCTTGAAGTTCTTTGAACATTTTTGAAGTTTACAAATATACCTTGTGCTGTTTCAGGTCTTAAATAAACTTCAGTTTTTGAATCTTCAATAACACCCATATGAGTTTTAAACATTAAGTTAAATTGTCTAATGTCTGTATAATCTAAAGCACCACAAGTTGGGCACTTGATTTGATTAGTAACTAAGAATTCCTTTAATTCTTCATTACTCATACCATCACCAACAACCTTACCATGAGTAAAGTCTTCAATTAACTTGTCAGCTCTAAATCTTGAATGACACTTCTTACAATCAATTAATGGATCACTGAATGAACCAATATGACCTGAGGCTACCCATACTTCTTTATTCATAAGAATAGCTGAATCTAGACCAACATTGTATTTATTATTTCTTACAAACTTGTCCCACCAAGCTTCTTTAATATTTCTTTTAAGTTCAACACCAAGTGGACCATAATCCCATGAATTGGCTAAACCACCATATATTTCACTTCCTTGAAAAATGAATCCTTGTTCCTTCAAAAAAGCTACTAAACCATCTAAATTTATCTTCGACATAATGATACCTCCAATCGATAATCGTAGATTTTATTATATTATCATATAATATCCAAATAGTCAATATTTTATAAACTTATTTATTATTTTTTAGTTATTAATAACTAAATAGAGAAATCATTGCCTAGACAAAATAAAAAGATGATATTTCTATCACCTATTATTATAGTTCTATAATTTCATCTAGCAAATTTAAAACATTATCTAAACCAATTCTTTTTTCACTTGAGGTAATAATAAATTTATCATTAGCATCCATTTTTAGTGTGTTTTTAATTAATTCAGTTTGTTTTTTATATTCACCTTTAATAATCTTATCGCATTTAGTTGCGATAACACATACATTAATATTGTAATATTTTAAGAAATTATACATTAAGCAATCATCTTCTGTTGGTTTATGTCTAAAATCAACTAATAAGAATGCTAATTTTAAATTTTCTCTATTTTTTACATATGTTTCAATCATTTTACCAAAAGTTTCTTTAATAGCCTTACTAACATTTGCGTAACCATAACCAGGAACATCAACAAAATAAAATAAGTCATTAATTAAATAAAAATTTAATGTCTGAGTTTTGCCTGGATTTGATGATGTTCTAGCTAAAGATTTTCTATTAGTAACCATGTTGATAAATGAAGATTTACCAACATTACTTCTACCACAAAACATTATTTCTGTTCTAATATCTTCTGGTAAAGATTTTAAATCAACAGCTGATTTAATAAATTCAGATTTTTTTATTATCATACAAATCTTAATCCTAATTTATTTAAAATTAGATTTAAACCCTCCTCACTCAAAGATACACTACCCATATCAGCGTGTGAATCATCACCATGAAAATCACTACCAGCTGATATTAATAAATTATTTTTAGAAGCTAAATCCTTAAAATATTTTTCATCATTTTTCTTATTAGAATAAATAGCTTCAATACCATCAAAATTATAATTCATCAATTCTAAAATTGATTCTTTTCTTTTTAATAAGCATGGGTGTGCTAAAATCGCAATTCCACCATTATTATGAATAAAATTTATTCCTTCTTCTACACTTAAATATGAAAATGGAACATATGCTTTAGAATTTTTTGATGTTAAAGTTCTAGCATATTCATAATCTATATCATTACATTTTAATATGTTAGCTAACATATTTTTTCTTGTAATAGTTCTTTCGTTTTCTAGTAAATCAAGATCTATTTTTACATTATAAATATCTTTAATTTGATTTAACATTAGAATGGCTCTTTTCTTTCTTTTTGATTCTAATTCATAGCTAAATCTAATTAATTCTGGAGTTAATTCCTTAAATAAAGAAATAATATGACAATCTTCACCCATATAATTAGTTGTTAGTTCCATCGCTGGAATAACTTTTATATTATATTTATCACATTCATTTATCATTTCATTAACACCTAAAACAGTGTCATGATCAGTTAAAGCTAAAACATTAATTGATTTATTATAAGCATATTTAGCTAAATCAACTATATTTAAACAACCATCAGAATAATTTGAATGCATGTGAAGATCTATTTTCATTATTTCATCTCCAGTAACATATTAATTTCAATTAATAGATCCTTCATTTGTCTAAATTTTAATAAATTTAATGAAGCATCTAAAGGATATGATTTACAGCTTAAAATATCCTTATCATGTGGTTCTAATTCACCTTCATATTCACCAACAAAATAAATAACTTCTTTCATTTCTTTGGCTGAAATATTATACCTAATTGTTCTTTTAAGATTATTGATAATCTTAGGTTTTACACCAGTTTCTTCATAAACCTCTCTTAAAGCACATTCAAGTTCAGTTTCATTCTTTTCAATATGCCCTTTTGGAAATGAATAATTACCACTATTTTCCATAACCAAAACATATTCTTTGATACCATTTTTCTTGGTAAATAAAATAACACCACATGACTTTTCCATAATAATTTACTCCTTATATTCACACCCAACAATTGTAAGAGCTGTTCTTAATCCATCAATAGCCGCACTCATAATACCACCAGCGTAGCCACAACCTTCACCAACTGGATAAATACCATCAATGTTTGATATTCTTTCATCATTTCTTAATATTCTAACAGGAGATGATGATCTTGATTCTATACCTATTAATATAGCATCTGGATTATTAAAGCCCTTCAATTTCCTATCAAAACCAATTATACCATTTTTTATGCCATTTATAACAAAATTCGGTAAACATTTTCCTAAATCTGTAAAAAATAATCCATGAGGATATGTTGTATTAATACTTCTTAAATCTTTGGCAACCTCATCATTTAAAAATTCTTTTACTAAATTAGCTGGAGCCCTATAATCCTTAGATAAATTAAATGCTAATTTTTCATAATATTCTTGATAATAAATACCATCAAGTTCATTTCCTTTATCATAATCTTCTGGCTTTACATCTACTAATATAGCACTATTAGAATTTTCACCATCTCTTTTATTATTACTCATACCATTTACTAAAATAGTATTTTCTTCAGATTGAGATGCCATTACATATCCACCTGGGCACATACAAAATGTATAAATACCTCTATCATCCTTATGTGTTGATAATTTATAATACGCACTCGGTAAATATTTACTAAATTCACCATATTGTGAATAATCAATATCATTTTTCTTATGTTCTATTCTTACACCCATAGAAAATGATTTTTGAGTCATTTTTAATTTCTTGTCATATAATTTTTTAATTGTGTCTCTCGCAGAATGACCAATACATAATAATAAATGATTAGTTTTAATTTTAAAACAATCATTATTATTTAAATTCTTTATTGTAAGATTTAGATAATCATCTTTATCAAAATCAATAAATTGATGATTAAAATAAAATTCTCCACCTAAAGATATAATTTCTTCTCTTATGTTTTTAACAATTAATTCTAAATAATCAGTACCAATATGAGGCATATGATCATATAAAATATCATCTTTCGCACCATGTTTGACAAATTCATTTAGAATAAATTTATTTAATTTTGATTTAACTGATGTAGTTAATTTACCATCTGAAAATGTTCCAGCTCCACCTTCACCAAATTGAATATTAGAATTTATATTCAATTTTTTATTCTTTATGAATTCTAGAATATCCTTTTTTCTATCCTCAACCTTACCACCACGCTCAATAATAATAGGCTTCGCACCACATCTAGCTAAATATAATCCACTAAACATTCCCGCAGGTCCAAAGCCTACAATTACAGGTCTATCATTATAACTATATTTGGGATAAGGAAGATTAAAATTATCTTCTTCATAAATTGTTAAATTCTTATTATTAATTTTTTTATTTGTTTCAATCATTAATCTAAAGATTAAATTAACATTAGATTTATCTCTTGCATCAATAGATTTATGTAAGATTTTATATTTAAAATCATCTAATTTAAATCTAGATTTGATGATAGATTCTAAATTATCAAAATCCTTAGGAGATATTTTAAAATTATCTATTTGATATTTCATTTTTTATCTCCTTATATACTTCAATTGCTGACATAAAAGCAAATGATAAATTATATCCACCACATAATCCATCCACATCTAAAACTTCACCTGTAATAAAAATATGATTATCATTTTTTAAAGTTAAATTCTCATTAACTAATTTAATATCTACTCCACCCTTAGAAACCTGACTAAATTCTAAAGAATATGTATTTAAAATATTAAATTCTAGCTTTTGATAATTTAATTTATTTTTATTAATAAATTTTAATAATTTTGGATTAATAACTGATTCATAATTATCATATTCTTTATCTAATAATTTAATAATAATTTTAGTATTATTTTTATTATCTAAATAATTATAATAACTTGATAAATTCATTACACAAATACCAGATATTCCATCATCTTTAAATATTATTTCGCCACTTTCTTCATGAATTAACTTATTATCATTAATTAATGAAACTTTGGCTTTACATCTAACACCTGATATTTCTTTGATTTTTTCTTTAATTTTAAAGCCAACAAGTGATGGTTTAAACTCATTTAAATTAATATTTAAAGATTTAAATAAATCTAAAGATTTAGGATTTTTCATACCTGATGGTGATCCAGTTGAAATAACTACATGACTGAATTTATCATCATAATCATTAACTTTATAATAATCATTCATTTTTATTATTTTAGTAATTTCCAAATCAACTATATTTTTTATATTTTTAGTTAATATATTTAATATTGATTCACTTGATTCAGATATAGGATATAATCTACCTTCACTATCTTCTTTTAGATAAATTTTAAATTCATCAAAGAATTTAAATAAATCATTTTTATTGTTATTAATAATGGATATAGCAAGCTTATTATTATGATATTTATCACCACTAATATGAGTGTTAGATATATTACATCTACCATTACCAGAAGCTAAAATTTTAGAGCCAACCTTACCCTTATTAAATAATGTATAATTTATATTTAATTTTTCTAATAAATTAGCTAAAAATAAGCCAGAGGCACCAGCGCCAATAATTGCAATATTCATTAATAATCACCGATTAAGATTATATCAAATCATAACAAAAAATAAAAGCCAGATATAAATTGAACTAGTCAATAGTTCGTAGACACAAAAAAGACTTTTACTTAAATGAGAGC
>CAMJOZ010000064.1 GCA_946407635.1 uncultured Caryophanales bacterium | reverse complement strand
ACAAAGTAGAATCCACCTTTTTTTATATGTGTCTACTTTATAGGGTCTATTTTATAAAGAGCCGTTTTCTTTTTACTGGTGGACCCTTGGAGACTCGAACTCCAGACCCACTGATTAAGAGTCAGTTGCTCTACCAACTGAGCTAAGGGTCCATGTATAAGATTAAAGCCGCGCAGTAAAACGCGACTGCAATAAATATTATACATTTTTATTTTTTTATGTCAACAAAAATTTAATAAAATAAAAAATAGTTACGAAAAGGCAACTATTTTTTGTGAAAAAGACAATATTTAGACATTATAATTATAAAAATTTGCAATTAATTGGGAAAAAAACTAATTATAATATCTTTTGTTTTGGGTAATCATAAATAATAGAGTGTGCTTATTTTGGGATATATAATTTTATGATGTACCCAAGAGGGCCTCCTTTCTATCTTTAAGACAGTTATAGTATAATAATTAAATATCATAGAATTAACTTAAAATTATGGGAAATTAAGTGATAAGTTTTATTGTAATTAAATATTAATAGTGTTAAACTATTAATAAGGTGATTTCATGAAAACAATTAACTATATCTATGCTAAAAATTTGAAGCATATAACACTAGATAATCTATATAATGATTTTGATAGTGTTAAAAACATCCTAGATGAGGATATAAAAAACATCATTGAAACAGAAGCTCCTTTAACTTTAAATACATTAAAGGCTAGATTAAGAGATGTTTTTGATGTTAAAAAAATTAGTGGTAAAGCCTTAGATATTATTATGGATAGAATTAATAAGCTAGGCTTTAAATATTATGAAGAATTATATGATATTGTTATTTGGCCAAAGACTGGTAAATTTAAAATTGATTATTTAAGAATTAATTCTGATAGATTAATTTATGATATTCCATATGATGAGTTTAAAAATTTAGCTAATAACTTTGATTTAAAAGGTGAAGAATTATATAGAAAGATTTTAGCTTATTTTAATTTAGAAGTTTTAACTCAAAAGGCTCATGATTATTTAGCTTTTATTGAGGGCGGTAAATAATGAAAAAGGTTTTGAATGCATTATTATTTTTAATAATGCTTTTTAGTTTGTCTTCTTGTACAGGTTCAAATAATGTTAAAGAAATTTATTTGTATATAGATAATTTAATTGAAACTACAGATTCATATATTCCATCTTGGAATCAAGAAGGATTTAAGGGGAAATGGAATTATATTGATGGAGTATTTTTGAAAAGTATAATTGATAAATATAAAAAAACAGAAGATGAATATTATTTAGATTTTGTTATTAATTATGTTGATTATTATATTAATTCTCGTGGAGATTTTGTAAATAAAAAAGATAATAAGGCAGCCTTTACAACTGGTGAGCTAGATACTATTTGTGAATCTAGAATTTTATTTGATTTATATGAATATACAGAAGATTCTAGATATCTTAAAGCGATTAATACAACATATTCAAATTTAATTAATATACCTTATTGTGAAGGAACAAATAATTTTAATCATAAAAATACATATCCTAATCAAATATGGTTAGATGGAATGTATATGTATGTTCCTTTTTATATTAGATATGCAAATATGTTTAATAAGACTGAAGTTTATGATTTAGTTTATGAGCAATATAAATATATTAAAGATCATATGTATGATACTAATAAAAAATTATACTATCATGGTATGGACACAACTAAAACTATATTCTGGTCAGATAGTGAAACTGGTCTATCAAAAAGCTTTTGGTCAAGAAGTATAGGTTGGTATATTACATCTTTAGCTGATATGCTTGAATATTATCCTAAAGGTGATAATTATAATTATTTAAAGGAGATATTTAAAGAAGCAATTGATGGAATATTATTATATAAAGATAATGATTCAAATATGTTTTATCAGGTAGTAGATAAAAAAGGCGAAAGTGCAAATGTTTCATATAATAAGTATCTTAAATATTTAAATAAAAAATATACAAATGATACAGTTATTGAAAATTATTTAGAATCATCAGGTTCATCACTTATTTCATATTCTATTTTAAAAGGATATAATTTAGGTATTTTAGATGAAAACTATAGAAAAATAGGTATTGATATTTTTAATGGTGTTTTAAAACATTCATTTATAGATAATAAATTAAATGATATTTGTATTACAGCTGGTTTAGGTCCCGATGATAAAACTTATAGGGATGGAAGCTTTGAGTATTATTTAGCCGAAGAAGTAGGAAGTAATGATGCAAAAGGCGTAGGACCATTTATTATGGCTTATTTTGAAATTTAGGTGATATTATGTTGAAGGTATATTTAAATAAAACTGAAGAAGAAAACATCTTAAATGGATTTCCTTGGGTTTACAATAATGAAGTAAATAGATTTGAAGGTGAAATAAAAAATGGTGATGTTGTTTCAGTTTATTCATTTAATGGTGATTTTGTAGGTTATGGTTTTTTAAATACATCTTCAAAAATAATGGTAAGAATTTTATCTTTAGATATTAATGATAAAATTGATAAGGAATTTTTTAGAAAGAAAATTAAATATGCAATAGAGCATAGAAAGAATCTAGGCTGGAGTGCGACAAGACTTATATTTAGTGAAGCTGATTTTTTACCAGGTCTTGTTGTTGATAAATATGGAGATTATTTATCTGTACAATTTATGTCATTAGGTATGGATAAAATAAAAAAAGATATAGTAGATATATTGGTTGAAGAAACTAAATGTAAAGGTATTTATGAAAGATCTGACATGCCTGTTAGAGAAAAAGAAGGCTTAGAACAAACTAAGGGTTTCTTATACGGTAAATTTGATCCTAGAGTTATAATCGTTGAAGACGATATAAAGATGATAGTTGATATGGAAAATGGTCAAAAGACAGGTTATTTCTTAGATCAAAAATTAAATAGAGATATTTTAAGATTATATGCTAAAGATAAGGATGTTCTTGATGCATTTTCTAATGTTGGTGGATTTGCACTTCATGCATGTAAATATGGTGCTAAATCAGTTGTTGCTTGTGATATATCAGAACGTGCTTGTGATGAAATAAGAAATAACGCAAATTTAAATGGATACAACCAACTTCAAACTAAATGTGTTGATGTATTTGATTATCTTCATTCTGATGAAGCCAAAAATAAATATGATGTTATAGTACTTGATCCACCTGCATTTACCAAAAATAAGGATTCTTTAAAGAAAGCATATCGCGGATATAAAGAAATAAATATGCAGGCTATGAAGATAATAAAATCTGGTGGTTATTTATTAACATTCTCATGTAGTCAGCATATGACACCTGAATTATTTATGCAAATGATTAAGGAAGCATCAAAAGATGCTAAAAGAATAGTTCAATTTTTAGATTTTAGAATACAAGCTCCAGATCATCCTGCGTTATTACAATCAGATGAACAATTGTATTTAAAATGTATGATATTAAGAGTATTATAAGGAGGATAATATGAGCAAAAACGAAGAAAAGAAGATGACATTAGAAGAATATCAAAAGAAATATTCTAAGCCTGAAAATATTAAATCAGCAAGAACATTTTTATATATTTTCGCAGCTGCCATAGGAGTAATTGTATTTGTTGCATTATTTTTAGTTGTAACGAAACTATTTGATATACACGAATATGCAGGATATGCTAGTATTCCTGTTGCGGTATTAATCTATATTTTTGTTTATATAGTACCGCTTGTTAAGATTGTTCAAACAAAACCATTTATAACTAATGTTGATTCAAGAAATGCTAAAGAAGCTCAAAGATATAATAGAGAGCTTAGAAATAAAATAGCTGATAAGATGATTGAATTAAAGGCTACTACTGAAGGTGTTAGCTGGTATAGTGATGAGCTTATTGGTAAGCTTGCAATTGCTAGACAAATGAAAAATGATAAAGAAACAAAAATAGCATTAACTAATATTTATGATAAGGATGTAAGAATAGCATCTAATAAAATGATTAGAGATCATGCTTTCAAGGTTGGTTTAACAACTGCACTTTCTCAATCAGAAAAAATTGATACTTTATTTGTTGTTGCTTATAATCTTAGCCTTATAAAGGATATAGTATTCTTATATGGATATAGACCATCTGATGCTAAGCTTGCTAAAATTTATAGAACAGTTATCGTAGATGCTTTGGTTGCTTATGGTGTTGGTAATGCAACAGGTAGTATGGCTACTGCGATGACTAAATTTGGTGGTGCTGCAATGGAAGGTATTCCTATTTTAGGTAAGGCTGTTGGAACAATTATTGATTCAGTAGCTCAAGGTATTATTAATTCATCTCTTACAGTTTTAATAGGATTTCAAACAAAGAAATATTTAAAGAAAGAATATCATCTACAAGATATATTAGATGAAATTGATCTTGATGATGCTAAAGAAGAAGAAACTGAAAGAGAAATGGTAGAATCTTTAAAAGAAGAAATAAAGGATAAGGCAAAGAAGAAAAAACTTGCTGCCGCTTAAAAGGAGAGACAATAATGGATAGGGAGTTATTTATTTTTAACAGAAAAAAGATATTTGAATTAATGGAAGATAATTCAATTTTACTTGCTTTCTCAAGAAGAAAGGTTATTGATTCTGTAACAAATGATAAATATGATGTTGATAGAAATTATTTCTATTTATCAGGTGTTTTTGAATATGATAATATTGTTATGCTTGTTAGAAATAATAAGAAACAAAATGAAATTATTTTTATTAATCCATATGATGAATTTAAAGCTAAATGGGTTGGTGCCCCTTTAGGTAAAGATAAAATTAAAGAATTATCTGGAATTTTAGATATAAGATATCTAGATACATTTGAAGAATATTTAAATATGTATTTAAAGGAAATACCTAATTTATATTTAGATATTGATTCTGAAAATTTCAATAAAGCTTTAGATGAAAATATGTTATTTGCTAAAAAAATAAAAGAACATTTACCTTATGTTAATATTAAAAATGGTAGAATATTATTTCAACATGCAAGAACTATTAAGCATGAGCTTGAAATAAATGAAATGAAAAAAGCTATATCAATTACAGCCAAAGGTATAGAAAATATTTTAAGTCATATAGGACCAATGTATGAATATCAATTAGAATCATATTTCGATCAAGCAATTAAATATAATGGAGCGACATCTTATGCATTCGCGACAATAGCTGCCTCAGGCGAAAATAGCTGTTGCCTACATTACCAAGATAATAATTCATTTGCCAACGATGGTGATTTAATATTATTTGATTTAGGATGTAGTTTAAATTGTTATTGTAGTGATATATCAAGAACATATCCTATAAATGGTAAATTCACAGATAGACAAAGACAAATATATAATATTGTTTTAGAAGGGCAAAAATTAGTATTTGATAATGCTAAGCCTGGTATTACAACAAGAGAATTAAATCAAATTTTAAGAAAATATTATGCTAAAAAGCTAAAAGAAATTGGTTTAATAAAAAATGGTACTGATGATGAGGTTTCTAAATATTATTATCATGGTGTATCTCATCATATAGGCTTAGATTGTCATGACTTATGTGATTATACAGAACTTAAACCTGGGTCAATTATTTCTAATGAGCCTGGATTATATATTAAAGAAGAAAAAATTGGAATTAGAATTGAAGATGATATATTAATAACTGAAAATGGGGCAGAATGGTTATCACCTCAAATTCTAAAGGATCCAGATGAGATAGAGAAATTTATAAAGGAGAGTAAACTAAAATGAAACAAAATGTTTTAAGAAGCTACGCTAAGCTAGTTGTAAAAATGGGTGCGAATGTCCAAAAGGGACAAGAGGTATTAATTAGTGCGAATGTTAATGATAATTACTTTGTAAAATATGTAGTAGAAGAATGTTATAAGGCAAAGGCTTTAAGAGTTATAGTTGATTGGCACTCTGATGATATTACTAAGCTTCATTATAAATATCAAAGCACTAAATCTTTAGGTGAGGTTTTATCATTTGAAGAAGAAAAGCTAAAATATGAGGTTGCTCATTTACCTGCAAGAATTTATATTGATTCAGATGATCCTGATTTATTAAAGAAAATTAATCCAAATAAAATTAAAGAATCAAGAGCTAGTCGTGGTCCAATTATAATGAAATATCGTAATATGATTGATAATAAATATCAATGGACTATTGTAGGAATTCCAGGTGAGGCATGGGCTCGTAAGGTATTCCCTGATTTGCCAAAATCTAAGGCTATAAGTAAATTATGGGATTTAATCTTAGATGTTACTAGAGTCAATGGTGATGCGATAAAGAATTGGGAAGAACATAATGAATTCTTAAAGAATAAGATGAATACATTAAATGATTTACGTTTTAAGAAACTATGGTATAAATCAAGCAATGGAACTGATTTTTATATTGAGCTACATAAGAATGTAATTTTTGAGGCTGGCTCTGCGACAACTATGGGTGGTATAGTTTATAATCCTAATATGCCTACTGAGGAATGCTTTACTTCACCTAAAAAGGATACTGCTAAAGGAATTGTTTACGCAACTAAGCCTTTATCAGTAAATGGTAATGTGGTTGATAATTTCGCATTTAGATTTGAAGCTGGTAAGGTAGTTGAGGTTATTGCTAAAGACGAAAACCATAAGAAGATATTAGAAGATTTAATTTCATTAGATGAAGGAGCTTCTCGTTTAGGTGAGGTAGCCTTTGTTCCTTTTGATTCACCTATTAATAAAACAGGTGTATTATTCTATAATACTTTATATGATGAAAATGCATGTTGTCATTTAGCTTTAGGTAGAGCATTCACAGAATGTATTGTTGATTATGAAAAGTTATCAGAAGAAGAAATTAAGGCTGTTAATTTAAATGAATCAATGATTCATGTTGATTTTATGATAGGTTCAGCTGACTTAAGTATCAAAGGTGAGACTTATGATGGAAAAGTTGTTGAAATATTTAAAGATGGAGTTTTTGCAATTTAATAATATTCAAAAATAAAAAAATAGTATATAATACATAAAGTAAGGAGATTTAAAAGTTATGGAAAAAATTTATGTTGGTAAAACTAAAGATGTTTATGCTTTAGAAAATGGTAATGTTTTATTAAAATTTAAGGATGATTGTACTGGACATGATGGTATTTTTGATCCAGGTGATAATTCAGTTGGTTTAACAATTGAAGGTATTGGTAAAGCTAATTTAAAATCATCTATTCATTTTTTTGAAATTTTAAAGAAGAATGGTATTAAGACTCACTATGTTAATGCTAATTTAGAAGATGGTACTATGGAAGTATTAAAGGCTAAAGTATTTGGACATGGTTTAGAGGTTATTTGTAGATTAGTAGCTACAGGTTCTTTTGTTCGTAGATATGGTGAATATGTTAAAAATGGAACTAGAATTCCTGAAGGATATGTTGAATGTACTTTTAAAAATGACGCATTAGGTGATCCACTTGTTACTGAAGATGGTTTAGTTACTTTAGGTATTATGGATCATAAGATGTATCAATCTATGAAAGAACAAACTTTAAAAATTACAAAGCTTGTTGCTGAAGATTTAAAGAAAAAAGGATTAGATTTATGGGATATCAAATTTGAATTTGGTTATCATGGTGATGAAGTAATCCTTATTGACGAAATAGCATCTGGAAACATGAGAGTTTATAAAGATGGTAAAATTATGGATCCAGTTGATTTAACTAAGATTATCAACGGATAAAAATAAATTGTATATTTATAAAAAAGAGTTATAATATCAATAAAGCGTTGATAGGAAGAAAATCTAATTGATTATTATAAGAGAGTTCTCATATGGTGAAAGAGAATATAAAAGATTAGATGGACAACATCCTTGAGCGGTGGAAGAACTAAGTAGAACCACCCGTATATCTACGTTACAGATTAATTGAGTGCTATATTCTTTTGATATAGAACTAAGGTGGTACCGCGATTATTCGTCCTTAGAGTTTAAAACTTTAAGGACTTTTTTTATTGATTGGGGTGATAACATGAAAAAATTATTTATTTATTATTCTTTAAGTGGTAATGGAGATATTGTTGCGAATGAATTAAAGAATAAAGATTTTGATTTAAGAAAGGTTAATGCTAAA
>CAMJOZ010000063.1 GCA_946407635.1 uncultured Caryophanales bacterium | reverse complement strand
TAAAACAGGAACAATTACTGATGGTACAATGGTTGTTAAAAATGTAATTGATTATAATACAATTTATGGTTTAGCTACTAAAAATATTATTTCAGCTATTTTAAATGCACTTCATGATAATAATATGACAAGCCAAGCATTAGAAACTAAATTTGGTTTAGGAAAAAGAATAAAGCATACAGCTGCTATTCCTTTTTCTTCACAAAGAAAATATCAAGCTGTTACATTTGATAAATTTGGTACATTTATTTTAGGTGCTCCTGAATTTGTTTTAGGTAATGACTTTAAGAATTTCAGTAGAGATGTTGAAAAATATGCTAAGCTTGGTTATCGTGTATTATGTTTAGCACATAGAGAAGGTATCATTCATGGTGGTAATTTACCTGATAGTCCTATTCAAGTTGCTTCAATGATTTTAATTGAGGATAATATTCGTCCTGATGCTATTGAAACCATTAAGTATTTCAAAGAATCTGGCGTTGATGTTAGAGTTATTTCAGGTGATAACCCAATTACAGTTTCAAAGATTAGTCAAAGAGCTGGCATTGAAAATGCAGAAAAATATATTTCTCTTGATGGTATGAGTGATCAAGATGTTATTAGAGCTGCTTTAGAATATAAAGTATTTGGACGTGTTTCACCTAGCCAAAAGAAATTAATCATTCAAACATTGAAGGCTGCTGGTAAAACTGTTGCCATGACTGGTGATGGTGTTAATGATATTTTAGCTTTAAGAGAAGCAGACTGTTCAATTGCTTTAGCATCTGGTAGTGATGCTGCAAGAAATTGTTCACACTTAGTATTATTAGATTCTAATTTTGGATCAATGCCAAGTGTTGTTGCAGAAGGTAGAAGAGTTATAAATAATGTTACAAGTGTTGCATCATTATTCTTAACTAAGACTATTTTCTCATTATTCTTAGCTATTCAAGCCTTAGCAACTGGTACATATCCTATTTCTGCAATTCAATTAATTTTAATTGATACTTTAGCGATAGGTGTTCCTTCATTGTTATTGGTTAATGAACCAAATAATAATCCAGTTGTTGGTAGGTTCTTGCCGAATGTTATTAAAAAAGCTCTGCCTGGAGCTCTCGTAATATTGTTTATTTCTTTAATTGTATTTGGTTTAGCTAATCAGCTTAACATGGATAACTTAACTTTAACAACTATTATTGTTATTGCTGCGACACATACATGCTTAATGGTATTATATAAAGCATGTAAACCATTTAATTCTTTGAGAAAGTGGTTGTTTGTTGGCTGTTATGCTGTATTCTTGTTTGCAATTACAGTATTACCACAATTACTAGAATTTAGACCTATATTCTCATGGGCAGAATATTATTCTGATAATGTAAAAACAGAATATATTTCTAAATATCCATCTGTTGAAATAAGTAAAAGTAATTATTATGTCATAGATGGTAAGGTTTCATCGATTCAAGCTAATAATAACTTCTCAACTATTAATTTAACTATGTATGATGAAACTAAAGATGCTATTAAAACTGGTAAAAAATATTATGCTGTTAATAATGAAAAAACTGATTATGAAATTACAATGCCAACAGTTTCATTTAGTGAATCTGGACATATATATTTAGGTGGATATAAGATTAATGATTTAAAATATCATGATGGTATTGAAAAAGAGATTGTTACAGATAAGAACGGTTATTTATATCATAAATATACTGACTCTAATGAAAATGTCCATGAAGACCCATTATATATCACATTAACTAAATCTAATTCTTATTATGATTTCCAAGTTTTATATGGTAATTATAAGGAATCAGAAGCTGTTAAACATTTTAAGATTTTACCTACAGTTGAAATGAAAAATGGAGAATACATTATTAATGGTGTTCAATCTACAGAATATAGATATCAAGCATCTAAGGCTGATGTAAACAATAATACAAAGCCTGTAGCTACTATAAATCCTGAAACAATGGAATTATTAATTAATGGTTCACCAATTTATAAGACATATAATGATGGTACAGTTGATACAAATGATACATATAAAGTATCTATCCCAACTATCACATCTACTGGTAATAGAAGTCAATCAACTACTACTCAAACAATAGATGAAAGAAATGATATGTATTTTGGTGGTGTTGATACTAATGTAACTATATTTGAAATATATGGCTATAAGAGTAACTATGTAGATGATATTACATTAAGATATAATTATACAATTGCTAAATCTGATGGTAATGGTGGGTTTATTTATTATAAGTATTACAAAGCTACTGATAAGGTATATAAATTCTTAAGAGTTGATGATACTAACGGATATCCTGAATATATTTATGATGAAAATGGTGGGAATCCATTATACTTTACAGATGATGAACCTGCTGATGCTGCACTAGTTAAAGATTTTGAATTTGAAGGATTTAATAGTGAAGAAGACTTTACTAAATATTATATGATTCATGCAAATCAAGATGGAAGTATGGGTGTTCCTGTTAGTGCTATTACTGTTAATGATCCATTTAGTAGATTACAAGCTTCTGTTGAAGCTTCAGATTCGACTTATCGTTTAAGCTATAATTCTAATGTTACATCTGATGATGTTAGAACTATTGCAACATTAGATAACTCTTTATACGCTCCAACTATTGAAACTACTGAAGCTGGTCATTATATTATAAATGGCTATTATTCAGAATATGAATATGGTGGTGGAGATTTAAGTCCTAGAAAGGATGAAGATAATTATTTAGTATTAAATAATACTAAAACTAACTATCTAATTTCTTCAAATGATATTAATATTACTAAGGGTGGTATAGTTAAATTCTTATCTGCTCAAAGTAAGATTTTCTTATTAATGCTATGCTTACTTGCTGGTCCATTAATGAAGATTTTAAGAAATGCTATTCCATGGATAAGAAAGCAAGCAAAGGTTATTCAAGGCTTTATTTCAAAGTTCTAATAAAAAGAGATATTCTCTTTTTAAAAAGGAGAGATTAATTATGGATAAAAAATTTTATTTAACTACGGCTATTGCGTATACATCAAGTAAACCTCATATCGGAAATGTTTATGAATCTATCTTAGCTGATACTATTGTTAGATATAAGAAAAAGGATGGTTTTAAAACTTATTTTCAAACAGGTACTGATGAGCATGGCCAAAAAATTGAACAAAAAGCAAAAGGCTTAGGTATTACTCCTAAAGAGCATGTTGATAATATTTCTAATGAAATAAAAAGAACATATAAATTAGTTGGAGTAGATTATGATCATTTTATAAGAACTACTGATCCTTATCATGAGCGTGAAGTTCAATTAGCTTTTGAAAAGTTATTAAAAAAAGGTGACATCTATAAAGGTGTTTATGAAGGTTATTATTGTGTTCCTTGTGAATCTTTCTTTACTGAGAAGGATTTAGTTGATGGATGCTGTCCTGACTGTGGAACTAAAGTAACTAAATCAAAAGAAGAATGCTATTTCTTAAAGCTTGAGCCTTATAGAGAAAGATTATTGAATTATATTAATGATAATCCTGATTTTATTCAACCTCAGGCTAGAAAAAATGAAATGATTAATAATTTCTTAAAGAATCCAATTCCTGATTTATGTGTTTCTAGAACATCATATACTTGGGGTATACCAGTACTTTCTGATCCTAAGCATGTTATTTATGTTTGGATTGATGCTTTAATTAATTATATAACTGGTATTGGTTATCATGTTGATAAGGAACCAGAAGAATTATTTAAAGAATTCTGGCCTGCAGATGTACATTTAATTGGTAAGGATATTTTAAGATTCCATACTATTTATTGGCCAATTATGTTAATGGCATTAGATGTTCCACTTCCAAAGAAGGTATTTGGTCATCCATGGGTTTTAATTAACCATAATAAGATGAGTAAGAGTAAAAATAATGTTATTTACGCTGATACTTTAGTTGATTTATTTGGAGTTGATGCAGTAAGATATTATGTATTACATGAAATACCTTTTGCTCAAGATGGTAATATAACTTATGAATTAGTTGCTGAAAGAACTAATTCAGATTTAGCTAATACTTTGGGTAATTTAGTTAATAGAACTATCGCAATGGTTAAAAAATATTTTGGTGATGAAAAGATTTTTAAATCTAGTAGTACTTCATTTGATGAAGAATTATTCAACCAAATGAATTTAACTATTAAAAATTATAAAAACTTGATGGATCAATATAAAATCGCTGATGGTTTAGAAGAAGTAATGAGCTTATTACGTCAATCTAACAAATATATTGATGAAACTCAACCATGGGTTTTAGCTAAGGACGAAAACAAAAAAGAAGAATTAAGAAATGTTTTATATAATCTTTTAGAAGCTATTAGATTATCTGCTGTAATGCTAGAGCCAGCTATGCCTTCTACATCTAAAAAGATATATGAAGGATTAAATACTACTTTAGTTAATTTTGATAATTTAGTTTATAATGCTCATAAGGAATATTTAGTTAAGACTATTGATGTATTATTCAAAAGATTAGATGTAAAAGAAGTAATGGATAAGGTTATGGAGCTTGAAAAAGAACCAGAAGTAAAAGCTGAACCATCTAAGCCTGAAATTTCAATCGATGATTTTGATAAATTAGAGCTTGTAGTTGGTAAGATTGTTGATGCTAAACCACATCCAAAGGCTGAAAAGCTTTTAGTATTTAAGGTAGATGTTAAAACTGATGTTCGTCAAATAGTTTCTGGTATTGCTAAATATTACAAGCCTGATGAATTAATTGGTAGAAAGGTTGTGGTAGTTAAAAACCTTAAGCCTATTAAGTTAAGAGGCGAAGATTCTAATGGTATGTTATTATGTGCATCTAAAAAAGATGATTCTAAGCTTGAATTAATTAGTATTGATGGCTTAGAACCAGGCGACATTGTTTCATAATAAAACGTAGTTTTATACTTAAATTTTTAATATTTAAAAAAAGAAAGGGTTTTTATGCCCTTTTTTGTTTACTATTAAAATCTTTTATGCTAAAATCTATTTGTCATTAAATTGACAATAATTTATAAATAAATTATAAGGCTTGAATCGGGGAAGATTATAATGTGTAATTTTATGATTGAAGTTAATAATAGTTTATGCAAACCATTTATGGAAATGGTTATTTTTTAATGCACAGCACTTTTTTGAGTGCTGTTTTTATGTTTTAGAGGGTTAGTATGAAAACAGTAGGAATTATCGGTGGAGGACAACTTGGTATGATGCTCGCAGAAGAGCTTAAGAGCCTTGGTGCTAATGTCATAGCGTTAGATCCTAATCCAGAATGTTCAGCAAGCTTCGTATGTGATGAAGTGATTGTAAGTAAATATGATGATTTAGAAGGATTAACTAAACTTGGAAATAAATGTGATGTGTTAACTTATGAATTTGAAAATGTTCCTGGAGAGAAGTTAAGATACATCAAAGATAAGTTTAATATTCCACAAGGTATTGAGCCTTTGTTTGATTCTCAAAACAGAATTAGAGAAAAAACAAATGCATTAAATCATGGTTTAACACCTCCTAAATTTTTTAAAGTGATTACTAAAGATGATTTATATATTGGTGTTAGTAAGCTTGGTTATCCATGTGTATATAAAACAACAATGTTAGGTTATGATGGACATGGACAAGTTTTAATAAAATGTGAAGATGATTTAAAAAAGGTTGATGAATTCTTAGGTCAAGAAGGAATCTTAGAAGAATTTATTGATTATGATTATGAAACATCAGTAATAGTTGTGAGAAGTAAAGATGAAATAATTACTTTCCCAATGGGAATTAATGTACATAAGCATGGCATTTTAGATTTATGTATAGAAAATGAAGAAAAGCCGATTTTTAAAGAAATTAAAGAAGCCGCTAAGAAATTTATGATTTCTTGTAATTATTATGGAATCTTGGCAATTGAGTTTTTCGTTAAAGGAGATAAATTCTATTTTAATGAGATGGCTCCAAGACCTCATAATTCAGGACATTATACAATTGAAGGTTGTAATACAAATCAATATAGAGAGCTTGCAAGATTCTTACTTGGCATGAAGCTAGAAGAACCAAAGCTCCTATATCCAACAATTATGAAAAATATATTAGGATTTGATTATGATAATATGAAGAAGCTTAAAAATGAAGACAATATTCATATTCATGATTATCATAAAAAAGATGTTAGACATTCTAGAAAAATGGCACATATAACATTCACAAATACTAATTTAGATGAATATAACAAAAAATATAAAGAATTATTTTGCGAGGAAGAATAATGGGAAATTTTAGAATATATGTTGAAAAGCTACCTAAGTTTCAGGTAGAAGCAAAAAGTTTAGAAGCAGATTTAAACTTAAACTTAGGATTAAATCTTAAGAACCTAAGATTAATTAATGTTTATGATTTATTCAATTTTGATGAAGAATTATTAGAAAAGAGTAAATATCAAGTATTTGGAGAAATTGTAACTGATAAGGTTTCTCTTGAATTAGATTTAAAAGGTAAAAAATATATCGCTACAGAATTTTTACCTGGACAATTTGACCAAAGAGCTTCAAGTGCGATTGACTGCTGTAAATTAATTAATCCGCTTGCAGATATCAATATTCGTTCTGGTAAAATTATTATTTTAGATGATAATACTACTGATAAAGATATTGAAAAAATCAAGAAATATGTAATCAACGCTGTTGAATCAAGAGAGAAAGATTTAAATCAATTAACTGATTTAGAAAAAGCTCCAATCAAACCAGTTGAAATCTTAAAAGGTTTCACTAAGATGACTAGAAGTGATTATTATGATTATTGTAAGAAAATGGGTCTTGCAATGAATGAAGATGATCTTAATTGCGTTGTTGAATATTTCCAAAAGGAAGGTAGAGATCCTTGGGAGACAGAATTAAGAATTCTTGATACTTATTGGAGTGATCACTGCCGTCATACAACATTCGGTACAGTTTTAACAGAAATTAAGATTGATGAATCTTTCATGAAGGCTGAACTAGAAGAATCATTAGATTTATATTATGCAATTAGAACTGACTTACAGCGTGAAGATAAGAAAATTTGTTTAATGGATTTAGCAACAATCGGTGCTAGATATTTAAAGAGAATTGGTAAGTTGGATGATTTAGAAGAATCTGAAGAAAATAATGCATGCTCAATCTATGTTACAGTAGACGCTGATGGTAAAGATGAAAAATGGTTATTACAATTCAAAAATGAAACACATAACCACCCAACAGAAATTGAACCATTCGGTGGTGCATCTACATGTTTAGGTGGAGCTATTCGTGACCCTCTATCTGGTCGTGCATATGTATATCAAGCTATGCGTGTTACAGGTGCTGGTAATATCTATTCAGATGTTAAAGATACTCTTCCTGGTAAATTACCTCAAAGAATAATTTCTACAAAGGCTGCTCAAGGTTATTCATCTTATGGTAACCAAATTGGTTTAGCAACTACTCATGTTAGAGAAATTTATCATGATGATTATGTTGCTAAGCGTCTAGAGGTTGGTGCGGTAGTAGGTGCTGTTAAGGCTGATGCAGTAAGAAGAGAATCTCCAGCTGCTGGTGATATCATTCTATTATTAGGTGGTAGAACTGGTAGAGACGGTATCGGTGGAGCTACAGGTTCTTCAAAAGAACATAATGTTAAATCAATTGAAGTATGTTCAAGTGAAGTTCAAAAAGGTAACGCTCCTGAAGAAAGAAAAATTAGCCACTTATTCAGAAGACCTGAAGTTACTAAGTTAATTAAAAAGGCAAATGACTTCGGTGCTGGTGGTGTTTCAGTAGCTATTGGTGAATTAGCTCCTGGTCTTGAAATATCACTTGATAATGTTCCTACTAAATATTCTGGTTTAAATGCTACAGAGCTTGCTATTAGTGAATCACAAGAAAGAATGGCAGTTGTAGTAGAAGAAAAAGATGTAGATGAATTCTCAAGATTCTGTAATGAAGAAAACATTGAAGTATCAAAGGTTGCTGTTGTAACTGATACAAATAGATTAGTAATGCATTATAGAGGAAGAAAGATTGTAGATTTATCTCGTGATTTTATAGATTCTGCAGGTGCTGAACATTTTGCTAAAGCTGAAATTACTGCTGTTGAAAATGTAAATCCATTTGTTAAAGAAAAGAAAGAATTAAGAGAAAGAGTATTAGATACATTAGCAGATAACAATGTTGTTAGTCAAAAAGGCTTAATTGAAATGTTTGACTCAACAATTGGTGCATCTACAGTATTAATGCCTTTTGGTGGTAAATATCAAAGAACTGAAACTCAAGTATCTGTTC
>CAMJOZ010000062.1 GCA_946407635.1 uncultured Caryophanales bacterium | reverse complement strand
ATAGTAATACTGAAGCTAATATTATTTCAACTTTAAATGAATATAGAAAAAATACAACAAATATTATTGTATGTCATAGATTAAGTGCAGTAAGACATGCAAATAATATTATTGTTTTAGATAAAGGTAGAATTGTTGAAGAAGGTACCCATGATGAGCTTATGGCTCGTAAGGGCTGGTACTACGAACAATATATTTCTCAACAAATGGAGGTGACATCATGAAAAAAGAAGTCATGAAAAAGGGTCAACTCCTTAGAAGAACTATTCCATATATTAAAAAAGAAAAAGGATTATTTTTCTTAACTATTTTCTTATGTTTAGCAACTTCAGTATTAAGTGCGACTACACCATTTATTACAAAAAGTATTTTAGATACATTCTTACCTAATGAGGATTATAAAGCTGTAATTTTATTATTAGGTGTTTATGGTATAGTAGTAGTATTACTTGTTCTTGCAAGATATTTCTTCCAATATATTAATACTTTAACAGGTATGCATATTGAAAAGAATCTAAGAGAAGATGCGATGGAAAAAATTAATTATTTACCAGTTGATTATTATTCTTTAGAACCAGATGGTAAAATAGTTGCCAAAATAACTTCAGATTCTGGTGGGGTAAGAGCCTTCTATACAACAATGTTTTCAATTGTTAATGCAGTATTTAATATAGTAATAGTTTATATTGGTATTATAATTATGGAGCCAATGCTAGGCTTATTAATTTTAATAATTGTTCCAATACTTTTGTTATGGATAACATTATATCGTAAATGGGTTCATAGATATTTTGTGGATTTAAGAGAAACATCATCTAGAATTACTGGTAAATTAAATGAAAATATTACTGGTGCGATGATAATTCAAGATTTTAACCAAGAATCTAAAATCATAGATGAATATGAAACATTAGTAAAAAGATATGTAAGAAACGAAAGAGTAACACAATCTATTAATAATACAATGGGATTTGAACTTTTAAGTATGATTAAAAGATTCGCTGAAATATCATTATTGTTATATTTAGGATTTAGTCAGGTTAATGCTTTAGGTATGGTTATTAGTATCGGTTTAATTGGTGCGATAGTAGAAAACCTAGATAAGATGATTAATCCATTCAATGTGATTTTCAATAATCTTAACGAATTAGAGGATTCGATGGTTGGTGCGACTCGTTGTTATGGATTTATTGATGAAGCTAATGATACTAGAATATTTGATGGATTTGACGCTCCAGAAAACATTACTGGTGAAATTAATTTCAAGAATATTTCATTTGCTTATATTGGTGAAAATTATGTATTAAAGGATTTATCACTTGATATTAAGGCAGGACAAACTATTGGTATTGTAGGTCATACTGGATCTGGTAAATCTTCGTTGATGAATTTATTATTAACATATAATGATTATCAAAAAGGTGAAATATTAATTGATGGTGTACCTATTACAAATTACAAAAAATCATCAATTAGAAAGCATATGGGTATTGTTTTACAAACCCCAGCATTATTTGAAGGAACAATTAAATCTAATATTACAATGGAAAGAGATTATCCAGATGAGGTTGTAATTAAAGCTTTAGTTGATGTTGGTGGTAAGCATCTACTTGAAAAGAATGAATTAGGTATAAATACTCCAATTTCATTTAGAGGTGAAAATTTATCTTTAGGTGAAAAACAATTAATTTCATTTGCTAGAGTATTATTAAGAAATCCTAAGATATTAGTACTTGATGAGGCAACAGCGAATATTGATAGTGAAACAGAAAATTCAATTAAAAATGCAATGAATGTTGTTTCAAAAGGAAGAACTACTCTAATTATTGCTCATAGATTATCTACAATCAAGGATGCCAATAAGATTGTAGTATTAGATCATGGTAAAATAATAGGAGAAGGAGATCATAAATCTTTATATAATGAATGTGAAGTATATAAGGATATGTATGATAGTCAATTTAAGAACAAATAAAAAATAGCTTCGCACAATTTATAAGTGTGAAGCTATTTTCATTCTTTTGGTGTTAACTCTATATCAAGTTCAGCGTTAAGTTCTTGTCTATCCTTTTCTAAAACATAAGAGAATTCATCTAGAATAAGTTTCATCGCATCCTTCATAGCTTGTTCATCTGTTGCGTGAAGCTTTCTACCTTTATCTTTAATATCAAGGATATGTTTTTTAATACTTTTAACTACTCTTAGAGTTTCTTTTCTATCGCCAGATTTTATTACATCTGAAAATTCATTTTTTCTATCATTATCTCTATCTATCCAATATGGCTCTAAATAGGGAATTTCATTAATTATTTCGGTGATTTCTGTTTTAGATAGTAGTGGATGTAATCTTTTAAATGTGGTTGGGTTATCGACTGGAAGTGCTAGTTCAGTTTTTGCCTCTGATAGTGGTACCAATTTATAATATTGTTTTGTCATTCCACCTAATTTCATGTCAAAAACATCTGTTATACGACATATGCCATAGGTAGTATACATAACAATTTCATCTTTGGAAAACAAATTAATCCTCCTTTCATCGAAAGTATCTTTAGTATCATTATATCACTTTTTTATGGAAAAATCTATCTTTTAAAATTTTAATTTTTTTCTATACTCTTATTGTTAATTATTATATAATATAAACGGAGTTTTTTCGAAAGAGGATGATTGATCATGATTGAAAATTATAATGATTTTATAAAGCTTTTGAAAAGTCTAGATTATCGTCCAAAATTATTACTTCATGCATGTTGCGCACCATGCTCAAGCCACACCATTTTATTATTAAAAGAATACTTTGATATTACTATCTTTTATTCTAATGATAATATTTATCCTGAGGCTGAATATCAAAAAAGATTAAATGAAATAACTAATTTTTGTAAAAAAATTAGTGATGATATTAAAGTAATTTATGATGAATATAATGAAGATGATTTTAATAATGCTATAAAAGGTTATGAAAATTTTGGTGAAAGAAGCTTAAGATGTTATCAGTGCTATAACTTAAGAATGGAAAAAACTGCTAAAAAAGCTAAAGAATTAAATTTTGATTATTTTACTACTACATTATCTATTTCTCCATATAAGGTTACTAAATGGATTAATGAAATTGGATATATGCTAGAAGAAAAATATAATATTAAATATTTATTTTCTGATTTCAAAAAAGAAAATGGATATCAACATTCTATAGAATTATCACAAAAATATTGTTTATATAGACAAAATTATTGTGGATGTAAATATTCACTAAGAGAAAGGAATGAAAAAGATGACAGAATTAAAGAAGAAAACAATTGTTAAAAGATTAAATCTTGAATCTGATAGAAGAATTCTTTTTGTTAGTGATATCCATGGTGATGTAGATACATTTAAAAGTGGTCTTGAAATGATGAATTTTAATGATAATGATTATTTATTCATTATTGGTGATATCGTTGAAAAAGGAGACCCAGGTAAAAATTTAGAATGCTTTAGATATGTTATGGACTTAGCTAAAAAGCCTAATGTTTTTGCGATGAGCGGAAATTGTGATGAAGTATTAAGATTTATATTACCTGATGATCAAAGAGATAGATTTTTATATCAAGTAAATATAAAGAAACATTCTATCTTAAATGATATGGCAGAAGAAATGAATTATCCAATTAGTCCTGATATGGATGTTAAGGATTATGTTAAAAAGGTTCAAGAACAATATAGTGACTTATATAAATTCATGGATGAATTAATTGATATTGTTATTATTAATGATGAAATTGTATTAGTTCATGGTGGATTAGATGATATTAATAATATTCCAGAATATGCTATATCTATTTTGAAATATGATAATTTTTATGCTAAATCTAAAGGCGTAGATAAATTAACTATTGTAGGACATTATCCAACAAGAAATTATCGTAATGATATGTCTTGTTGTAATCCTATTTTTGATTTTAAGAAAAAGATTATCTCTATTGATGGTGGAAACCATGTATGTAAGGGAGGACAAATTAATTTTGTTTTCTTAGAAAGCTTAAATTCAATGAAATTTGGTTATAAATATATAGATCATTATGAGAAAATAACAATCAAGAATGATGTTATTTATGATGAACCACAAAATTTAGTTAATATTACATTTGGTGATAATGAGGTTGAAATTAAGGATAGAGATTTGGACTTTTATTATATTCACCATTTAAAATCAGATGAATATATGTGGGTTCATAATTCATTTGTTTATCAAGATCCTAAAAATGGTAAGGATTACTGTTATGATGCTAATAATCAATTCATTTCAGTTAAGGCTGGAGATATCGTATCAGTTATTAAAAGAGGTATGCCATATAGCGTTATAAAAAAGAGTGGCTATATCGGCTTAATTGAAACAAAATATTTGGGATAGTATATGATTGTTAATTATCCAATTTATGAGACTAGAACTATAAAAGATTATTTAGAATCTTTTTATTTAGGTAAGTCTAAAATTTATAATTTGTTTTTTAATAATCAAATTTTATTAAATAATCATAAATGTAAAGAAAATGATTCTATAAAAAATGGAGACATTATTTCTATTATTTATGATGAAGAAATTGATTATGAAAAAAGTAAAAAAGATATCGATATTTTATATGAAGATGATTATTTTTTAATTATAAATAAACCAAAAAATATTATTATTCATGATTCTAAATCTAATACGGATTCTTTATCTAATAGAGTTGCTAATTATTATTATAATAATGGTATTTCTTTAAATATAAGATTTGCCCATAGATTAGATTTTGAAACTACTGGTTTAATTATTTATTGTAAGGATATGCTTACTCATTCTTATATGAATCATTTCATTGAAACACATGATATTAAAAGGGAATATCGTTTGCTAGTTTCTGGTAAAATGAATAAGAAAAAAGGATTCATTGATTTACCAATCGGTAAAAATAGACATGAGAATGGTAAGATGATTGTCTCTAAAACAGGAAAAGAGGCAAGAACATATTATGAAGTTTTAAAAGAATATAAGAGTTATAGTTATGTAAAATGTTTATTAGAAACTGGAAGGACTCATCAAATTAGAGTTCATTTTAGTTATTTAGGTCACCCACTTTTAGGTGATTTATTATATGGTGGGGATGCAAATTTGATAGATAGAGTTTCATTACATTCTTATATGACATCTTTTATTCATCCTGTATATAAAAATAGTCTAGAGGTTAAATGTGAGTTACCTTTAGATATGAAGGGACTTGTGTAGATATGCTATTTGAAAAGCATATGCGTAAATATTATTTACGCTATAGTTGGTTATATCTAATTGGTATAATATCACTTGTCGCAGTAGATGTTGCACAAGTATTTATACCTGGATATTTAGGTGATGTTGTTAATATTGTTACTAGAAAACCAGATGATGCTTTAGAACAAATGTCTCATATTATTTTAATGATTCTTGTTATTGCATTAGTAATGTTTTTAGGAAGAATGTTATGGAGATTTGCTTTATTCAATGCTTCAGGTAAGATTGAAGGGGATTTTCGTCATGAGATGTTTTTAAAGAGTGAACGATTATCTCAAAAATATTATCATGAGAATAAGGTTGGTTCTATAATGAGCTGGTTCACGACAGATCTTGAAACAATAGAAGAATATTGTGGATTTGGTACAGTTACTTTAGTTGATGCGACATTTTTAGGTATATTAGTTATAGTAAAAATGGTTTTACTAGATTGGGCTTTAGCTATTATAGCCTTTATACCAATGATATTAATTATTATTTGGGGATTCTTGATTGAAAAATTTATGTCAAAAAAATGGACAGAGCGTCAAGAATGTTTTGATGATTTGTATGATTTTACTCAAGAAACATTTACTGGTATTAGAGTAATTAAAGCATTTGTTAAAGAAAATGCTGAATTACATGCTTTTGCAAAAATTGCAAGAAAGAATAAAGATAAGAATGTTTCTTTTGCAAGAGTGTCAGTTATATTTGATGTATTAATTGAAATTATAATAGCTGCAATTATGTCAATGATATTATTAATTGGTGGATGGGCAGTTTATTCAATTTCAACTGGTGAAGCAATGGTAATATTTGGCCATGAAATTAATATGGATGCTGGTATGCTTGTAACATTCACAAGCTATTTTGATTTATTAATTTGGCCAATGATTGCAATGGGTCAAATTGTTGCGATGCGTAGTAGAGCTAAAGCTTCTTTAAAAAGAGTAGCTAATTTCTTAGATACTGAAGAAGATATTAAAAATCCTGAAAATGCTTATGTATTAAATAATGTAAGTGGTAAAATAACATTTAATCATTTTACATTTGTTTATCCAGATTCTAAAGCTAAGATACCATCATTAACTGATATAACATTTGAAATAAAACCAGGTGAGGCAATTGGAATTGTTGGTAAAATTGGTTGTGGTAAGACTACATTAGTTAATTCTTTATTGAGATTATATAATGTTGAAAAAGGAACAATTATGATAGATGATCATGATTTGATGGAATGTGATATTACATCTATAAGAGATTCTATTGCGTATGTTCCTCAAGATAATTTCTTATTTAGTGATAAGATTTATAATAATATAGCATTTTCTAATCGTAGCATTGATAGAGTTAAAATTGAAAACGCAGCTAGATTTGCTGATGTACATGATAATATAGCTGATTTTAAAAATGGTTATGATACTGTATCAGGTGAACGTGGTGTTACTTTATCTGGTGGACAAAAACAAAGAATCGCTATTGCTAGAGCTTATATTAAAGATTCACCAATAATGATTATGGATGATTCAGTTTCTGCAGTTGATGTTAAAACAGAAGAAACTATATTACATAATATAAAAGAAAAAAGAGATGGTAAAACAACCATTGTTATCGCATCTCGTGTTTCAACTGTTAAAGATTTAGATAGAATATTAGTTTTAAACGATGGTAAGGTTGAGGCTTATGATTCTCATGATAATTTATTAAAAATATCAAAGACTTACCAGAGAATGGTTTACCTTCAAGAACTTGAAAAAGAAGTGGAAGGAGGTAACAACTAATGGAAGATGAAGTTATGAAGTTAAAGGGAGATAAAAAGATTCCTTTAAGAATATTATTTAAAAGAACTATGGTTTATGTAAAACCAGAATTATTATCATTCATTTTAGCAATATTGATTTTGTTTTTAAATGTTGGTTTGGATTTATATTTACCTATCATTGTTGAAAATGTAATTGATCATTTATCTTTATCTAATGATGTTAATATAAATTACATTATCTTAATGTCTTCACTTTATTTAGGTATTTCTGTATTGAATATGGCATTTGTATATATTGAATCCATGTTATTACAAAAGGCAGGTCAAAGAATAATATATAAATTAAGAATTGATGTATTTACGCATATTGAAAATATGAGTTTAAATCAATTTACAGAAATGCCAGTTGGTTCTTTAGTTACTAGAGTTGCCTCATATACTCAATCAATGAGTGATTTATTTACTAATTTATTAGTTAATGTTTTAAAGAATATTACTTATATTATTGGTGTATATGCATTTATGCTTTATTTAAGCATTAAATTATCTTTAGTAACATTAGGTCCAGTTGTTTTAGTTGCGATATCTTCATTTATATTTTCTAAAATTGTTGGTAATTTATTTAGAAAAGAAAGAAAATCAATTTCTGATATGAATGCTTATTTAAATGAGAATTTATCAGGAATGAAAATAACTCAAATATTTAATCAACAATCATATAAAGAACAAGAATTCTTAGAAAAGAATGAAACAATAAGAAAGAATAGATATCATATTATATTAGCATTTGGTACTTATAGACCATTTATTACTTTGGTTTATATTTTAAGTGTTGCCTTAACATTCTATTTAGGTTTCCAATTTGGAATGACTGGTGGAGCTATCGTAGCATTTTACATGTATTTATCTAAATTCTTTAACCCTATCCAGAATTTAGCTGATGAATTAAATGGTTTACAAAAGGCATTTACAGCTTCTGAAAGATTATTCAATTTAATGGATGTAGAACCAGAAGTTAGAGATAGTGATGATGCTATTGATATCGATAGATTCAAAGGTAAGATTGAATTTAGAAATGTTTGGTTTGCATATAATGATGAGGACTGGATTTTAAAGGATGTATCATTTGTTGTAAATCCAAAAGAAACTTGTGCATTTGTTGGTGCGACTGGTGCTGGTAAAACAACTATCTTAGGATTAATTGTTAGAAATTATGAAATTCAAAAGGGTGAAATCTTAATTGATGATATTAATATTAAAAATATTAAGATTAAATCTTTAAGAAAAGCAATTGGTCAAATGATGCAAGATGTATTCTTATTTAGTGGAACTATTAAGGATAATATTACATTACATGATGATTCATATTCAGATGATAAGATTATGGATACATGTAAATATGTTAACGCAGATTCATTTATTAATAAATTACCAAAGGGTTTATATGATGAAGTAATTGAGCGTGGTGAAAACTTCAGTCAAGGTCAAAGACAATTATTATCTTTTGCAAGAACTGTTTTATCTGATCCACAAATATTAATATTAGATGAAGCTACTGCGAATATTGATACTGAAACAGAAGTATTAATTCAAGAATCATTAGAAAAGAT
>CAMJOZ010000061.1 GCA_946407635.1 uncultured Caryophanales bacterium | reverse complement strand
ACAGATTGTAATACTTGTGGTGCGAATACTTGTCCTGTACCATGAAGTGGTGTATAAACAAGCTTAAAATCTTTATTAAGATTAGGTCTTAAAATAATCTTTTTAACATCATTGATATATTTTTCATCAACATCTTTACCAATATAGTAAATTAATTCATGATTCTTTGAATGATCAATATTGAAATAATCATCAATCTTGTTAATTTCAGCTATAACTTGGTCAGCATCCTTTGGTACTAATTGACAACCAGTTTCATCATAAATCTTATAACCATTATATTCTTTTGGATTATGAGATGCAGTAATCATAATACCACCAATACATTTGAAGTTTCTTACTGCATAAGATAATTCTGGAGTTGGTCTTAAAGCTTCAAATAAGAAAACTCTAAATCCTAATGTAGTTAATACTTCAGCAGCTGCTCTTGCAAATTCAACTGAGAAATGACGGTTATCATGGCTGATTGCAACACCACGAGCACCAGCTACAGGTGATTGTTTTAATAAATATCTACCAAAACCTAAAGTAGCCTTCATAACGATATAAATATTAAGTCTATTTGTACCAGCACCTAAGATTCCTCTCATACCACCAGTACCGAACTCTAAATCATTAGTGAATGCTTCTTTTAAATCAGCATCACTCATACCATCAAGTTCTTTTTTTAATCTTTCATCAAGATTTTTATTATTTTTCCATAGTTTTACTTTTTCTAAATATTCCATAATATTATCGCTCCTTCACTAAATATTATTATAATATAAATATTATAAATAATCAACTAACCAAAATTTTTATATGATAAAAAAAAGATGATATTTGAAATATCATCTTAATTATTATTAATTGGAAAGCATACCAGGAATTTTAAATTCGAATGGTTTAGCTCCAGCCTTTGATTCAGCATCAATTGTAGGAACTGTAACATCAAAATTAATATTTAATGAACCCTTTAATGTTGATACAGATGCTGTATCATCTTCATCATCTTTATTCATTGAGAATTCAGCAATATCAGCTAAATCAAATTTAACTGCAACAGGTAGCTTCTTTAAAGTATTAATAGTTAATGAAACATAACTATCTCCTTTATACTCTTCATATTCTTCTCCAAGCATTTCTTTAGTTGGAGTAATCTTAAATGTTACTTCGCTAGAATTAACACTTGAAATACTAATGTTATATTTCTCAATAGTTGCTATCATATTTTTCTTGAATTCTTCTTGAGAAACCTTAGGGAATATAGCATCTATAAAGCTAGTTGCATCCTTATAATTTGCTAAATATGAATCAATAATACCTTTACCCTTAGTTGCTCCTTGAGAAATTGAAGATGCAGCAGGAACAAATCCAGAAACTAATGAACTCATACTAGATATTCCATCATCAGTCATCTTGAAATATTTATTTAAATAAGTACTTTCGATTACATCTTTAGTTAATCCAAAAGCAGGAATCTCAAGACCATCTAATTTAGTTGCGATGAAATATTGAGTATTAGCTTCACCATAAGATTTAGCTTCAATATTAATCTTATCATTCTTTGAAAAATCTGCATCAGCAGACATTGATGTAAGTGCAGTAATTGGAGCATTCAAATTAACATTAACAGTTGAATAAGACTTTAAATCATCTAATTTATATGAAGTACCTAAATCAAATGATAAATTCAAATCTGCATCAGCTGAAACAGTGATTTTTTGATCACCCATTTTATTGCTAATTTTTGCTTCAATAGAAGCATCTACGCCAAATGTATGTGGCTTTGAAACCTCTTGAGAATCAGAATAAGCAATTGCAGTCATTGATTCTGCTACTTCATTCTTATCAGATGTTGATTTAACAACTACTTCCTTATCATTGCCTTCTGCATCCTTATATGTAATTTTTTGAGAACCATTACAACTTGATAGTGCTACTAAAGCTAAAGCTCCAGCCATAGCACCTAAACCTAAAAATAATTTTTTCATGTATAAACCTCCTTAAAATTATTTCTATTATATTATATCATTTTAATAAAAAAAAGACAATATATCAAATATTGTCTCATTTCTATTAATTCTTTAAACTATTAATAGGTGCCGGAATTTGTCCACCTCTATTAATAAATACATTTGGTTTTAATTTTGATATTTTCATAATAGGACCATATCCTAATAAACCACCAAAATTCAAAGTTTCTCCTTCTTTTTTACCAATAGCAGGAATAACTCTTACTGCAGTAGTTTTAGTATTAATCATACCAATTGCAGCTTCATCAGCAATTAAAGCACTAATTACTTCTGGAGTTGTATCACCAGGAATAATAATCATATCTAATCCTACTGAGCAAACAGCAGTCATTGCTTCAAGCTTTTCAATTGATAAGCTTCCAGCCTCAGCCGCAGCAATCATACCAGCATCCTCACTTACTGGAATAAAAGCACCAGATAAACCACCAACTCTAGATGAAGCCATAACTCCACCCTTTTTAACTGCATCATTTAGCATTGCAAGGGCAGCTGTAGTACCACATGAACCACATTGTTCTAGACCAATTTCTTCTAGAATATGAGCAACCGAATCACCAACTGCAGGAGTTGGAGCTAAACTTAAATCAACAATACCAAAAGGAACATTTAACATTTGAGATGCTTCAACACCAACTAATTGTCCCATTCTTGTAACCTTAAATGCTGTCTTTTTAATAATATCAGCAATTTCAGCTATAGATGCATCCTTAGGAGCATTAGCTATTGCAGCTCTAACAACACCAGGACCAGATACACCAACGTTTATAACACAATCAGCTTCACCAACACCATGGAAAGCTCCTGCCATAAATGGATTATCCTCAACAGCATTACAGAATACAACTAATTTTGATGCACCAATACATTCTCTATCCTTAGTTAATTCTGCAGCTTCTACTACCTTTTGACCCATAATCTTAACTGCATCTAAATTAATACCAGCTCTAGTTGAACCAACATTAACACTTGAACAAACGAAATCAGTTTGTGCTAATGCTTGTGGAATAGATTCAATTAATTCTCTATCACCAGGAGCAAATCCCTTTTGAACTAAAGCACTATATCCACCAATAAAGTTAATACCAATATCTTTAGCAACCTTATCTAGTGTTTTAGCATATTTAATAGGATCTCCACCAGATACACCAACAAGCATAGATATAGGTGTAACAGCTACTCTTTTATTAATGATAGGAATACCATATTTTTTAGAAATAGCTTCACCTGTCTTAACTAAATCCTTAGCATAATTATAAATTTTCTTATAAACCTTTTCACAAGATTTATCAATATCAGTATCCATACAATCAATTAAAGAAATACCCATAGTGATTGTTCTAACATCTAGATTCTGTTCTTGAATCATCTTTATTGTTTCAATAATCTCTAAATTATTAATCATAATAAATCCCCTATTAAATCTTATGCATTAGATTAAAAATATCTTCATGCATACAATGTATTTCTAATCCTTTTTCTTTTCCTAAGCCTTGTAATATATCAACAAATTTATTGAATTCAATAGTTAGCTTATCAATATTAATAATCATGAACATAGCAAAATACTTATCAATGATTGTTTGAGTAACATCATTAACATTAGCATTATATTCACTACATTTTGTCGCAACGGCTGCTAAAATACCAACTGTATCCTTTCCTACTACTGATAATACTGCATTCATAAACAATACCCCCATAAAAATATACTATAATTTTACAATAAATGTATTTCTTTATAAAGAAATATAAACGTATGTTAACGTTTACATTAGCTTATTATATACACAAAATATGTAAAATTATAAATTAACACAAGTGTAGAGAAAAATATCGCAACTAAAGTTAATGGAGGTAAAAAATAATTACCTAGCTTAGCTAATATATTATCGTTATCCTTTTTCTCTCTTAAAATGATATTAAACCAAATAAGTAATCCTAAAACTATAGGAATTATAATATAAAGTGGAACAAATGTTATATTAAGGCTTAAGTTTACATTAAAACCACCATTCATCATTACAAGACTCCAAGATAAAATCATTGTTGCAAGTAGAGCAGTAAAAAAAGTAATTGCTTCAAAATATATGGCATATTTATACTTCTTTTTTAAAACAAAAAAGGCATATAAACCAAATACAACAATTAATATAAAATATACAATTATTGATAATATAAAACCAAAATATAGCATAGATAACCACCTTATTGTTAATTATAACTCAAAATTATAAAATACACAAACTAATGATGATTATAACATTACAATGGTATAATTTCTTGAATTGGTGACATTATAATGTTATAATAATGATGAAAGGAATGATATTATGGCATTTAATGAAATGATAATATATCATGGATCAAATTCAATAATAAATAAACCTATCTTTGGATATGGGAAAAAATATAATGATTATGGACTAGGCTTTTATTGTACACAATCGTTAGATCTTGCTAGAGAATGGTCTGTTACTGAAAATAATGACGGATATGTAAATAAATATAAATTTAAATTTGATGATTTAAATATTTTATATTTAAATAAATATAATATATTGTATTGGATAACAATCCTTCTAAAAAATAGAACATTTACAATAAGGAACAATATAGCTCAAAGAGGTAAAGATTTCTTATTAAAAAAATATAATTTAGATATTTCTTCTTTTGATGTTGTAATAGGTTATCGAGCAGATGATTCATATTTTTCATATGCTGAAGATTTTTTAAATAATTCATTATCATTAAAAAGACTTGAAGAAGCTCTAAAATTAGGAGATTTAGGAGAACAAATCGTTCTTATTTCAGAAAAAGCTTTTAATAGTATTACTTTTTTAGGTTCTGAAAAAGTTGAATCAAAAAAATACTTTCCACTTAGACTAAGGAGAAATGCATTTGCAAATATGAAATATCGAACTTATTTAAGCAAAAAGAATTTTGACGATATTTATTTAAGTGATCTTATGAAAGGAGATAACTAAGATATGATTGATGCATTTAATAAATACTATTTACCAATTATACAAAACAAATTAGGATTATTATTTGATATTGCTATTAACTACGAAAATATGAAATTAGATGAATTCATTGATATTTTTTTAAATTCAGAAATGCCACATTATTTTGAAACAGTTAGTCCAATTTACATTTTAGGCAAATCAGCTAACGAGCTTGTGGCTCTTCTTCTTGATAAAGATCCTGTAAATTATGAAATGAATGAATATTCAACACCAGAATACTGGACTGGCTATGTTTTAGCATATTTACAATGGTATTTTAATCTAAAATTTAAAGAAATTAACGAAATTTTTCCTATCACAAAAATCATTTTAAATTATTTTCCATATCATGAAATGGATATTATGCAATTTGTTGATTTATTTAAAACAAAATATCAAAAAGAATCCAAACTAAAAGAATTAAGAAATTTAAATAACTTATCACAAAATGACTTAGCCATATTAAGTGATGTGCCAGTAAGAACTATTAAAGCTTATGAACAAAATCAATTAGATATAACAAAAGCTCAAGTTGATACATTAATAAAATTAACACGTGCTTTAAATGTTAGAATTGAAGACATAATATAAAAAAAAATCTTCCCGAAGGAAGATTTTTATTTTTCTTATTACTTTGGTTGCTTACCAATATAAGCTAAAATACCACCATCAACATATAAAATATGTCCGTTTACTGCATTTGAAGCATCTGATGCTAAGAATACAGCAGGTCCAGCTAATTCATCAGCTTCTAACCAACGACCAGCTGGTGTCTTTGCAACGATGAATGAATCAAATGGATGACGAGAACCATCTGGTTGACGTTCACGAAGTGGTGCAGTTTGAGGTGTAGCAATGTAACCAGGTCCAATACCATTACATTGAATATTGAATTCACCATATTCAGAACAGATATTACGAGTTAACATCTTTAAACCACCCTTAGCAGCTGCATAAGCAGATACTGTTTCACGACCTAATTCACTCATCATAGAACAAATGTTAATAATCTTACCATGTCCTTTTTTGATCATAGCAGGAATAACTGCCTTAGAAACGATGAATGGAGCATTTAAATCTACATCAATAACTTGACGGAATTGTTCTGCAGTCATATCGCACATAGGGATTCTTTTGATAATACCAGCGTTATTAACTAAAATATCAATAACACCTATTTCTTTTTCAATCTTAGCTACCATAGCATTAACAGCTTCTTCATTAGTTACATCACAAACATAACCATGAGCCTTAATACCTTTTTCTTGATAAGCAGCGATACCCTTATCAACTAATTCTTGCTTAATATCGTTGAAAACGATAGTAGCACCAGCTTCAGCCATACCAGAAGCGATAGCGAATCCGATACCATATGAAGCACCTGTAACTAGAGCAACCTTGCCATCTAGTCTGAAATCTTGCATTTTCATTTTTTTCTATTCTCCTTTTTTTATTTTAAATCTTTTGTTACTAACCAATCTTGATCATCATAATCCTGATTCTCACCACACATAGCCCAAATAAATGTATAATTATTTGTTGCACTGGCAGCATGAATACTCCAAGCTGGAGAAATAACTGCTTGATCAGGACCCATTACGATATGACGAGTTTCATCAGGTCTACCCATTAAATGGAATACTCTATCATCCTCATTAAAATCAAAATAGAAATAAACTTCCATTCTTCTTTCATGTAAATGACATGGCATAGTATTCCAGCATGAACCTTCATCTAATGCTGTCATACCCATTGCAAGTTGACATGAGTCAATAATAGCTGTATTTACATATTTATTGATAACACGCTTATTCATATGCTTAGTATCACCTAATGCAGCATGAATACATTCTACAGCCTTAATATTACCTTTAAACTTATCTAAATTTTCTTTAGTATAAGCAATATAAACAGTTGGATATGTCTTATGAGCTGGTGATGAAGAAATATAGAATTTAGCAGGATTTTTCTTATCCTTAGACTTAAATTCAATATTTTTTACACCTAAACCAATGTACATACCATCCTTATGCATAATATCATAAGTTTCACCATCTACTGATACGATACCATCGCCACCAATATTAATGAATGCCATTTCTCTACGCTCTAGGAAATATTTACAACGCATAGCGTCACTACCTTCAAGCTTTAGAGTCTTATCAACAGGCATAATACCACCAACGATGATTCTATCTTGATGAGAATATGTTAATAATATTTCATCTTTTTCAAATACATTTTCAATTAAGTAATGCTTTCTTAATTCAGCTGTATCATATTTTTTTGAATCATCTGGATGATTCGCATATCTTACATCAAATTTCATATAGACTCCTTGTTCAATTATAAATTATTTAATCTGGATTTAACAAAATTATAAGAAAATTCCATATCTTCAGGCTTAGAACCTTCAAATATTAGATAAGCATTAGGAGCCTCTTCCTTCATTCTTTTTAATAAATAATCATAATCAAATAAACCTTTACCGATACAGCACTGTTTTAAAGCACCATTTTCAATAACAAAATCTTTTAAGTGGAATATTACAATTCTTCCTTTAAATAGTTTTAAGGCTTCCTCAAAGATTTCTTTGTAATTTTCATAATTATCTATTGAAAGATAGTTATATATATCTAAGATATAATATAAATTTGGGCTATTAATCTCATCTACTAATTTTTTTAATGCTTTAGGTTCAAACATACAATGTCCATACGCACCTTCTAGTGCAAAATTTGCACCAACAGATTCTGCATAATTAGCAATATCTTTAAATATTCTTAATACCTCTTGATATGCTTCAGGAGTTCTGTTTAAAGGATTATATGTCCATTTATCATCATTAAATGATCCTGTTTCGCTACCTACAAAACCAGCATTAAATATCTTTTCATATAATAAATGTTCTTTAAATTTAGCTATGTTTTCACTAACTAATTCTTTATTAGAATGAACAGGATTAAAATATGCTCCTAGCATAGCTATTTTTAAATTATGAGATTCAAAAGCTTCTCTAAAAGCTTTTACCTTTTCATCATTTAAGGTACCAGCCTTACCACTTTCACCCTCAATTGCTTTATTAATAACAAATTGAACTGCATCAAAACCTACAGCTTGGGCTTTTGTGGCAAGTGTCAATGCATCACTTTTTCCAAAGTCATGTACTCTAACTCCAATTTTCATTTGTACCTCCAGATTTTAAATCAAATATCTTTAATAATTAAAATCAATTAACGTTGAACACGTCCGTTAGCATTACCACCAGCAAGTGATTCTACTTCTGCTTCAGAAACTAAGTTGAAGTCACCATTAATAGTGTGCTTTAATGCAGATGCTGCAACAGCGAACTCTAATGCTTCACCTTGAGTCTTCTTAGTTAATAAACCATGGATAATACCACCAGAGAATGAATCACCACCACCGATACGGTCAATAATTGGGTTAATATCATATCTCTTTGATTCATAGAATTCTTTACCATTATAAATTAATGCCTTCCAACCATTATGAGTAGCACTGAAAGACTCTCTTAATGTAGAAATAACATACTTGAAGCCAAATTCTTTAGCCATTTGTTCGAAAATCTTGTGGTAACCAGCAGCACCAGTTTCACCAGCTTCAACATTTGCATCT
>CAMJOZ010000060.1 GCA_946407635.1 uncultured Caryophanales bacterium | reverse complement strand
TTTAGCTTCTTTTTCTTTTAAAGAACCAACAGCAGCTTCAGTAGTCAAGAATAGACCAGCAATTGATGCTGCATTTAAAATAGCACTTCTTGTAACCTTAGTTGGATCTACAATTCCTGATTTATACATATCAGTCCAAACACCAGTTTTAGCATCAAAACCAACACCTGATTCCTTTTGTAATTGTTCTTCAACAATATTTTTACCACTGAAACCAGAATTTTCAGCAATTTGATAAAGTGGTGCAGTTAAAGAATCAATAACAACATTCATACCACGTTGTACATCAGTAATATCGCTTTTTAAAATTGGTTTAACTTCTTTATAGATTTCAGCTAAAGCTGATCCACCACCTGTAACAATACCTTCTAATACAGCAGCCTTTGTTGCATTAAGGGCATCCTCAATACGTAATTTCTTTTCTTTTAATTCAGATTCAGTTGTTGCCCCAACCTTAATTAAAGCAACACCATTTGCTAATTTAGCAGCACGCTTTTGTAATTCTTCTTTTCTATATTTTGATTTTTCCTTTAAGGCAATAGCTTTAATTTCATCAATTCTAGCATTAATATCTTCTTTTTTACCAATTCCATCGATAATAGTTGTTGAATCCTTTTCAACTATAATCTTTTTAGCTTCACCTAAATCATCCATTTTGACATCCTTTAATGCCATATTTAAATTTTTATCAATGAACTTAGCTCCAACAATCAATGAAATATCTGATAATGTTTCATTTAAAGAATCACCAAAGCCAGGAGCTTTAGTAGCTACAACATTGAATGTTCCACGCAATTTATTAATAACAATAGTATTAACAGCTTCCTGATCCATATCTTCACAAATAATAAATAATGGTTTTCTTACCTTAACAACTTCTTCTAACAATGGCAAAATATCTTGAATTGATGAAATTTTTTGGTTTGTAACTAAAATTGCTGTATCTTCCATTGTAATACTAGTTTTATCTAATTCACCAACCATATATGGTGAAATATAGCCTTTATCATATTTAATTCCTTTTGTAACTTCAAGTGAAGTTTCAAAACCACGTGATTCATCAACATTAATTACTCCATCTTTTCCAACAGTTTCCATTGCTTTAGCAATAATATCACCAATTTCTTTTGAACCTGATGATATAGTTGCAACATTAGCAATCTCATTGCTTGATTCTACTTTATGAGAATGCTTTAACAATTTTTCACTTACAACCTTAGCTGCCTCATCAATTCCTTCTCTCATAAGCATTGGATTAGCACCTCTTTCAACTTCGCTTAATCCACTATGAATCATTGATTGAGCTAATAAAGTAGCTGTTGTAGTTCCATCACCGGCAACATCATTTGTATTATTAGCAACCTCATATATTAATTTAGCACCCATATTCATAAATGAATTATCAAATTCAATTTCTTTAGCAATTGATACACCATCATTTGTAATTAGTGGTGAACCATAACCCTTATCTAAAACAACATTTCTTCCTTTTGGTCCTAATGTAACTTTTACTGTATTCGCAAGTTCATCTATTCCCTTTAACATTGAATTTCTTGCATCTGAATTAAATTTAATAACTTTAGCCATATTTATCCATCTCCTATTCTATAACGGCTAATATATCATTTGATGATAATATTAAATATTCTTCATTATCAATTTTAATCTTAGTTGGACTATAAGTCTTATACACTACTTTATCTCCTACTTTAAGATTAATTGGAATAATTTCACCTTTTTCATTCCTTTTTCCTTCAGAAACAGCAACTACAGTTGCATATTCAGGTTCTTCTTCCTTTTGACTTAATACAATTCCGCTTGCTGTTTCACGAACAAGTTTTTCTTTTTTTAAAACTACATTATCATTTAATGGTCTAATCATTTTTCTATCTCCTTTTTATTAGCACTCAATATATCAATGTGCTAATCTATTTAAATTATAACACTTTTTAGCACTCTTTCAAGTAGTTTGCTAATATTTTTTAACAAAAAAGCTAGATTTAAATTGTTTTTCTAAATAATTCTTATATGCTTTTTTAAAATCATTATTTAATATTTCAATATCTTTTGTCCATTCTTAGTTTTTTTAAGCATTTCCATGTTGATTTCATAGTTTTGATAAAGTTTTATAAAAGAAAAAAAGCCTAAAGCAAATGTGAATTTAATCACATAAGTTCTAGGTCATATTTATTATTCATTAATTATTTTAACAATAGGTAAATCTTCAGAAGAAAATTTTAAATTATTAAGGCCCTTTTTACCCATTTCTGCGATTTAGTAAGCAGACTGCTTAAACATGTGAGATAACAAAATTCAATAGCATTTATTATTTTTTCTAATTATTTACGTGTTAATACTGCTATCATTTCACAATGAATTGTTCTTGGGAAATTGTCTACTGCGACTAATTTTTCAAGTCTATATTCATTTTCAAAAAATTGATATAAATCTCTTTTTAATGTTACAGGATTACAAGAAATATAAATTACTTTCTTAATATTTAAGTGATCTATCGCATTAATAAATGGTTTTGTAGATCCTTCTCTTGGTGGATCCATAACTATAGCATCAATATGTTCTCTATTTTTAGCTAAATTAGTTATGAAGTTTGTTGCGTCATCTGCGATAAAAGTAATATTAGAAATATTATTAATTTTTTGATTAATTTTAGCATCTAATATAGCACCCTTATTAAGCTCAACACCATATACATGCTTAACATATTTAGCTATAAAACAAGAAATAGTTCCAACACCACAATAAGCATCTATTACTATTTCATTTTTATTGAATTTTGCTAATTCAATTGCTTTATTATATAAGATTTCCATTCCTTTAGTATTAACTTGGAAAAATGATCTAGGAGATATTTTAAATTTATATCTAGAAATATTTTCATAAATATATCCTGGACCATATAATACTCTTTCTTTATCTCCAAGTACTATTGATGTATCTCTAGAATTATAATTTTGTACAATAGTTGTAATATTAAGATTTTCTTTTTTTAAATCTTGAATGACATTATTTCTTCCAGGAAACATTTCACCATTAGTAACTAATACTAGCATAATTTCTTTAGAATTAAATCCATATCTAATAAATACATGCCTTAAAATACCTGTTCTTGATTTTTCATCATACACAGATATTTTGTTTTTAGTTAATACTTTATTTAGAATAATAGATAATTTATTAGCTACTTTACTTTGTAAAATATTATTTTCAGCAGTAACAATATTATGTGAATATTCTTCATATAAGCCACATACTATTTTTTTAGTTTTAGATAGCTTATATGTCATTTGTGTTTTATTTCTATAATTATAAGGATTATCCATAGGAATAATCTCAATATCCTTAACATGGAATGATTTAAATAAATCATTTAAATAATTATGTTTTAATTCAATTTCATATTGATAATCAATATGCATAAAATTAGCTCCACCACATTCACTTTCTTTATAAGGAATTCTATGTGGGCTTTTCTTTATTACTTCTTTTAATTTAGGATATTTAGAATCAAAAGATACTTTAATATCCTCACCATCAATTACATCATGAATTAGATATTTTTTTTTATTAATTTCAACTTCACAATCAGGAATATATCCAACTTTAATATTTTTAAATATTAAATCATTCATGATGAATCACTCTCTTTCTATAATACTTTTGTAGTCCATTTTTCGCAATCTTCTATTCTTGTTGCGATATCTTGATAAAATTCTTTTTCATGGCACACTAATACAATTGTGCCTTTAAAATTGATTAAAGCTTCCTTTAATGCTTCTTTTGCTAAATAATCTAGATGGTTTGTTGGTTCATCTAAAATTAATGTATTACATTCTAATAGCATTATTTTACATAATCTAACTTTGGCTGCCTCACCACCAGATAACACAACCATTAATGATTCAATCTTATCTTTAGTTAAACCACAAGCAGCTAAAGCTCCTCTTACTTCTTTATTATCCATTGATGGATACATATTCCAAACTTCATCTAAAGCTGTATTCTTATTAGAATATTCTACTTCTTGTTCAAAATATCCATAATGAATATTATAATCCATTGCACATTTACCAGATAAAGGTGGAATAATATTTAATAATGTTTTTAATAATGTAGATTTACCAATACCATTAGCACCCTTAAATACTATTTTATCTCCACGTTCAATATTTAAAGTGATAGGTTTTGATAAAGGCTCATTATAACCTATTACTAAATTTTCACAGCTAAATACAAATTTACCTGATGATTTAGCTTCTTTAAATTTAAATGTTGGTTTTATTTGTTCTTTGGCTTTATCAATTATTTCCATCTTATCTAGAATTCTTTGTCTTGATTTAGCTAAATCTGTAGTAGCTACTCTAGCTTTATTTTTATTTATAAATTCTTGAAGCTTATGAATTTCTTTTTGTTGTTTTTCATAAGCGATATTTTGATTTCTTCTTTTAATTTCATACATTTCCATATAATTATCATAATTACCAGTATATCTAGTTAATAGACCATCTTCCATATGATAAATAACGTTAATAACAGAATTTAAAAAAGGTATATCATGTGAAACTAATAAAAATGCATTTTCATAATTAGCTAAATAATTCTTTAGCCAATTAATTTGGTCTTCATCTAAAAAATTTGTTGGTTCATCTAAAATTAGAATCATTGGTTTTTCTAATATTAATTTAGTTAATAAAACTTTTGATCTTTGACCACCAGATAACTCACTAACATCTCTATCTAAGCCAATATCTCCTAAACCTAAACCATTGGCTGTTTCTTCGATTGTTGAATCTATTGTATAAAATCCTGAAGATTCTAGTTCAGATTGAATCTCACCTGTATCTTCTAGATACATATTCATTTCTTCTTCAGTACAATCACACATTTTTTCATATAATGTATTCATTTCTTGTTCTAATTCATACATATGCTTAAATGCTTCTTTTAAAACATCACGAATTGTTTTTCCAGGAGTTAGTTTTGTATATTGATCTAAATATCCAGTTGTTATTCTTTTAGCCCATTCAATTTTTCCTTGATCTGGTGTTAATTCACCAGTAATCATTTTAATAAATGTAGTTTTACCTTCACCATTTAAACCAATTAAACCAATATGTTCCCCTTTTTGCATAACAAAAGATGCATCTTCTAGTATTGTTCTATTTCCAAATGAAAATGATACATTATCACATTTTAATACACTCATAATTCACCTATAAAGCCACATTACCCATTTGTAATAAAATACCGACAACAGCACCTAATGCGATATATATTACAGGGTGTTTTTTAAATTTAAATATTAATACACCAAACATTAATCCTACTGCTAGAGCTTTAAAATCTAATAAGTAAGTTAAATATCTATAAATACAACTAAAGAAATTTGCTCCAGAATTAACTTTATAATAATCAATTGTCGCAGTAAAAGCACTGACCAAATCATAATGATCCTTTACTAAAGCTGTAGGATCAACAACACCAAAAATTGATACTTTAAGTACAGAATAAGCCGCTGCACAAATTAATCCAATAGAAGCTGCACGTAATCCATAAAATACCCATAAAACATATTTATTATTACTAAATTTTTGTAAAAATAATGAAACAATTAAAATAACAATAATAGATGGTGAAACTAAACCTAATGTTGAAATTGTACTTCCTAAAAATGCAAGAAAATAATTATTGTTATAAGCATTTAAAGATACTGTATAACCAACATAAGTCGACATATTTATTCCCATAGCACCTGGTGTTGATTCAGATATCGCAAGCATTGCTGTTAATTGTTCTTGATTAAACCATCCAGTTGTTTGACCTAATTCTTGCAAAAATGGGAATGTTGCAAGTCCACCACCAAAAGCACAAGCACCAATTCTAAAGAAATTAAAATATATACTAAAATAAATATAATTTCCAGTAATAAGACTAACTAATAAACATATAAAAATTATCACCCAGAAAAAAGATGAAGAAATCAAACCATTTCTATACTTTTTATTCTTTATAAAAAATAAACTTATACATCCTAAAAGTCCTGTAAATACACCAACTAATAAACCAAAAAAGAACATTAAAATATCATTTTTTGATAATTTATTTCCCTTTTCAACTTCATTAATCTTTTCTTCTTCTACATTAATTATTTCTTTATTATCTTCTTTTATTTCAGGAACTTCATCTTGATTTACATTAATCTTAGCTTTATATTTTGAACCAGTTTTTTTCTCTTTAATAAAATTAATTAAGAATCCTAGAATCGCTGCAACAATAATATAAACATATAATGGAATCACATTAAGAAAAATAGATAATAAAGCAACAGATAAAGCAAGTAATAGTCCCCAAATATCTATAATAGATTTTTTAGACAACTTAAATATTGCTGACAAAATTAAAACAAATACAACAACATTTATTCCAGAAAGTGCATTAACAACAAATGGATTATCACTAAAATTAGTTAATACAGTTGCAATTACAAATATAATAATAAATGCTGGAAATACAAACGATATTGTTGCTAAAATTCCGCCTAAAACACCACATATTTTATATCCAATAAATGTGGATACATTAACAGCTATAGCACCAGGTGTGCATTGACCAACTGCATAATAATCTGCTAGTTCGGCATCAGTAGTCCAGTGTCTCTTATCAACTAATTCTCTTGATAAAAGTGGTAATAGGGCATATCCGCCACCAAAATTAACTATTCCAAGTTTAAAAAACAATAGACATAATAAAATTAATCTTTTAAAATATGGTATTTCATAAATGCTATTTTCAACTTTTTCTTCCACTTTTATCACTTCCATTCATAAACAGCCAGTTTATTATATCATAATTTTATATAAAATTATATGTAAGTGTTTTAATTTAATACTTTATACATTGAAATATTTATGCTATAAATTGACTATATTATATCTTTTTGATATAATATTAAATATATTTTTTGAGGAGGTTTAGTATGAAAGGATACGAAAAATATTTCAGAGGCTATTTTATGCCACCAGTTGAATGTTATGACTGGGTAAAAAAAGATTATATTGATAAAGCACCCATTTGGTGTAGCGTTGATTTAAGAGATGGTAACCAATCACTGATTAAACCTATGACTCTAGATCAAAAAATAGAATTTTTTAATTTATTAGTAAAAATTGGTTTTAAGGAAATTGAAGTTGGTTTCCCTGCAGCTTCAGAAACAGAATATGAATTCTTAAGAACATTAATTGATGGTGATTTAATTCCTGATGATGTTACAATTCAAGTTCTTACTCAAGCAAGACCACATATTATAAAGAAAACATTTAAGGCTTTGGAAGGATGTAAGCGTGCAATTGTGCATTTATATAATTCTACTTCTAAAGCTCAAAGAGAACAGGTATTTAAAAAATCTAAAGAAGAAATCTTAGATATCGCTGTTGAAGGAGCTAAATTATTAGTAGATTTAGCTAACGAAACAGACGGTAACTTCTTCTTTGAATATTCACCTGAATCTTTTACAGGAACTGAAATGGATTACGCACTTGAAGTATGTAACGCTGTAGTTGATGTATTTAAACCAACTCCTGAAAGAAAGCTTATTTTAAATTTACCTGTAACTGTAGAAATGAGTTTACCTCATGTTTATGCTTCTCAAATTGAATATTTTGACAAATATATTCATAATAGAGATTCAATTGTTATTTCAACTCACCCACATAATGACCGTGGTACTGGTGTTGCTTGTGCTGAGCTTGCTCAACTTGCAGGTGCTGATAGAGTTGAAGCTTGTCTATTTGGTAATGGTGAAAGAACTGGCAATGTTGATGTTATTACATTAGCTATGAATTTATATACACATGGTGTTGATCCTAAGCTTGATTTTTCTGATTTACCTGCAATTCAAAAATTATATGAATCAGTTACAGAAATGAGAGTATATGAAAGACAACCATATAGTGGTAAATTCGTATTCGCTGCATTCTCTGGTTCTCATCAAGATGCTATATCAAAAGGTATTAAATACCACAGAACAAATAAGCTTAAGACTTGGAGTGTTCCATATCTTCCACTAGATCCAAAGGATGTTAATAGAGAATACTCAGCTGATGTAATTAGAATTAATTCTCAATCAGGAAAAGGTGGTATTTGTTATATACTAGAAACTAATTTCGGATTAGAAATACCACAAAAGATGAGAGAAACTGTTGGTTATAAAGTAAAAGATGTTTCTGATAAAGAACATAAAGAATTAATACCAAATGATGTTCAATCAATTTTCTTAGAGAATTTCGTTAATTTAAAAACTCCATTAAAGCTTGAAGAATATCATTTCATTAGAGAAGGTCAAACATTCAAAGTAATGCTTTCTACTTCTTTCAATGGTAAAATCAATAATGATTTAGCAGAAGGTACTGGTAGACTTGATGCAATTTCAAATGCATTAAAGAAAACTTATAATTTAGATTATACTTTAACAAATTATAGCGAGCACTCTTTAGATTCTACTTCTCGTGCTGAGGCAGCCGCTTATGTTTCAGTAAAATTCGGTGATGAAGAATTCTGGGGAACTGGTATTCATGAAGATATTATCGCAGCTTCTATATATGCATTAATATCTGCGTTAAATAATTATTACAATAAAAACAATTAATAGAAAAAGAAAAACCTTGAGATATAT
>CAMJOZ010000059.1 GCA_946407635.1 uncultured Caryophanales bacterium | reverse complement strand
GCCATAGATGCACCAATAGATACTTCTGCGGCTACTTTTTCATTTGGAGCCCATTCTACATCAACTTCATTATATGTTGCCATAACTTCAGTTATCTCAGTACTTGGTGTACCTGGATAAGATGAAACAACCCCTACACCTGCTTCATATGCACCTCTAGCTACAGCGGCATTTCCTATCAATAATTTTTTCATATAATTCCCCTTTTCAATAAACATTTTAATTATATCAAAATATTTGATATATTAAAAGTAAAATAATCAAATTTTAAACATAATTTTTATAATAAAGATGCTTTTAATTTTATTTTTTTCTCAATTAAGAATATATTTAATAATTATCATTAATATGATAAAATTTAAGATGGTGATACAAATGGCTTTAAATTTTCCAATAAAGCGTCCACAAAGAGAAAAAATAGTAAATAAAGCTAATCTCGGAATGGATTTAGAAACAATGATAAATGAATCAAATGAATATTATTTAGTAAATGATATTGCTGTAATACATAAAAAACCAACTCCAATTCAAATAGTTAAAGTTGATTATCCAATGCGTAGTAAAGCAGTCATTACTGAAGCTTATTATAAAACACCTTCTACTACTGATTATAATGGTATTTATAAAGGTAAATATATCGATTTTGAAGCAAAAGAAAACCATAATAAAACTGCATTTCCTTTAAAAAATATTCATCCACATCAAATTAAACATTTAGAAAATATTACTAAACATGGTGGAATTGGATTTTTAATAGTTTCATGGAATTTGTATAACGAATATTATTTATTACCTTTTGAGGTATGTAAAGAATATTGGGATAATTCTTTTAATGATGGTAGACAATCAATACCATATAAAGCATTCAAAGAAAAAGCCTTCTTTATTAAAGAAGGCTACATTCCTAGATTAAATTTCTTAAAAGTCGTTGATGAAGTATATTTAAATACCACAACCGATATAAACTCCAGCATAGAAAATAAAAATTGAGAATATATCACTGATTACTGAAACAAAAATCATTGATGATAAACTAAAATCAAGCTTCAATCTATTAATTATTATTGGAGCACTAAAACCAATTATAGTAGATTCTAATATTACTATAATCATAACAACTGAAATAGTTAACGAGAACCTTATCGCATCTGATATATAAAATATATCTGAAATGATAGGTTTTTTTGTTATAGAAAAATAAAAATATAAAACAATAAATGTAATAATACTTAAAACAAAGGCAATTATTATTCCTTTTCTAAATTCTTTAAAAGTAAATCTTACTAAAGAATCTGGATCTAATGATTTATGCTCTAATACTCTATTTGTCGCACCTAAAGTATTAAAGGCAACTGCCTGACCAATATTTAATATCATAACCTGATATAAAACTAAGAATGGAGAAACAATAACTCGATCTCTAAACATTTGTAGCCACATAGCTAATAAGAAGTTTAAAATAAAGGCTACAATTAACCATGGTAATCTCTTTTGTAATAATTTTTGATCATTATCAGAATATTTTAATCTATGAGTTAAACCTGCTAATTTATCATAATCATCATATAATTCTTCATTAATCAAATCCATTATTCCACGTCTATCAATAACACCTAATAATTTACCACTATCATCAATAACAGGATATCCTTCTAAATGATATTTATCATTTATAATTAAAAATTTTGATACATAATCATTACTTCTAAAAAATGGATAATGTGTTTTTAATATTTTTGTTAAATCATTATCTTTAAGATTTAATAAATCACTAATTTTAATAAATCCCAAATACATATTATCATCATCGACAACATAAATATTATTTCTTCTTACCTTTATACTTCTTAAAATATCTTCTTTTTTATCATGAATATTACATTTTAAGAATCTATCAGTAATATAAAATGATAATAACTGATTTCCATCATTTATAACATCATCTAATTTTTCTTTTAAATCTTTATTTAAATAATTATAATTTTTATTATCTTTTAAAATGATTTTTTTAAGATAAAAAATATCCATGACATTTAATACCTTAGATCTTCTATCACCTAATAATTCTAATAGATGAATTCTACATCTACATTTAGGAATAATTCTTGATAATTTATCATCTGGTAATAAATTACAGATTTCTAATCTAGAATTATCATCTAGCTTATCAATCATTCTTGCAATATCAAAATCATATAAATCAATTACGATTTTTGGGTTTTTAAAAAAGGAGGGATTTAGCATATCGATTTCTTTTGTCTTATGCATTTAAATCACACTCCTCTAATTTTAATCTAAAGTAATTTCTCTATTGAAATTAGCCTTACAATCTTTTCTTAAATTCTGATTCATTTCTTTTAATTTAGAGATTTTAGTTCTTAAATCTCCTTCTTCTCTAGCTATTGATATTTCATCTTCAGTAGCATGAGATTTATCATAAGGATATTTTTTACTCTTTTCGTCTCTATCCTTATTTATTTGAATTCTTGTATTGTAATAATAACCATTAACTCTATTATATTCTTCTTCAGGTATTTCAACATCTTTAAACAAATCTTTATGATCTTCTAAAATTTGTTTTAAACCATTTATATTATTCTCATAATATAGCATTCTAATAACTGGGAAAATTTCTTTTTCTTCATTAGTAGTTTTTAATTTTACAATTGGATGATTCTTTTTAACAAAATCTAAATAAATCTTTTCTATTTCTTCTAATTGTTCTTTTGATAAAGAATCAGTTCTAGTTTTAACCTCTAAACATTTTTTATGCTTATTTTCAAGTAATGGCTTTTCATTATTAAATTTAGTTTTAACCTTATCTATAAATGCATTTATTTCTTCTTCAGAACTTCCCTTTAATGACATTTCATGAATAGTTAATAATAAACCATTTTCTATATCATAATAATGCATTTCTTCCATATATTTATAAAATTGTGAATTATAATATGCTTCAAATATTACACCACATTTAATGAAATATTCATAATTATAAACATAATCAGCCATTTCATTTTGCATTTCTAAAAACTCAGTTTTATTCATAATAACCTCACACTAACTGGAATAATAGCATAGCCATTCCATAATAAATTAATAAAGCTGTAATATCATTTATTGTAGTAATAAATGGACCTGAAGCAACTGCAGGGTCTACATGTATCTTCAAAAATACTACTGGTATCAAAGCACCTACAAATGAAGAAACTGTCATAGCAGTTATTAATGAAATACCAACTATTGAAGCACCTCTAATAGCTTCACTGATTTCAAATTCAGAATTAACTTGAACACCTTGCTTTGTAATAAATAAGAATAATAATACAAAGCTAAAAGATAATACACCTAAAATTAATCCATTAAAGAAACCTATTCTTAATTCCTTTAAAATTGATTTAAAAATTCTCTTTTTACCATCATCAGTTCCTGAAATAAGTCTGATAGTTACGGCAAGTGATTGAGTACCTGCATTACCAGCCATGTCTAAAACTAATGTTTGGAAGAATACAATAATAGGTAAAGCAGCTATAACACTTTCAAATCCAGTCATAGAGAATGATTGGACTAAGCCTAATACTAATAAAACTATTAACCAAGGTATACGCTTTTTAACTGATTGGAATGCACTTTCGTTGATATCTTCTTCCTCAGTTAAACCTGCTAACTTAGCATAGTCATCTCCTAATTCATCATCAACAGCTTCAGTTACATCATCTGATGTAATTACACCAACAATATGATCTTCATCATCTAAAATTGCATATGAATCAAGTCCATATTCCTTCATTTCATTTAAGCATTCAGAAACAAGTTCTGTTGCTCTAAAGAATGGATAATTTTGTTTAGTTATTGTTTCAAGCTTAGTATCTTGTCTTGCAATAATTAAATCTCTTAATTCAACTACACCATGTAATTTATTTTCATTATCTAAAACATAAATAATAGATACATTGTCATTATCGGCAGCTTCCTTTATAACTCTTTTCATAGCTTCTTTTACACTATTAGTGTTAAGAATTGAAATATAGTTATTAGTCATTCTACTACCAATTTCATCTTCATCATATTTAGTAATGTTTTTGATATCTTCTTTAGCTTCTGGTTCCATCAAAGAAACAATTTCTTGTCTTTGTTCTTCATCTAGTTCCTCTAAGACATCAATCGCATCATCGGCATCCATGCTTTCGATGATATCAGCAGCCTTATCAGGTTCTAAATCACCGATTAATTCTTCTACATTATCAGCATGAGAGAAAACATCAGCTATACTTTCATTACCTAATATTTTATATAGCTTTTCTCTACCTTCAGAATCTAAGGCTTCAAGTAGCTCAGCAATATCATTAACATGGAATTGTAGGAATCTTTCTTTTTTCTCTTCATCGGATAAAGATGAATCTAAAATAAGCTTCAATTCATCCAAAAACTCTCTATCTTCTCTATCTTGCATTAGATCCACCTCCATTGACTTGTTTATTTTATCATAAAAATATAAAACATTAAATATTTTATTAAAATTTCCTTGCATAAAAAATTTAAATAATATATAATAAGGGGGCGTGTTAAATCGAACCGTAGCTCAGCTGGATAGAGCACTCGCCTTCTAAGCGAGCGGTCAGGCGTTCGAATCGCCTCGGTTCGGCCATCTTAAAAAAATTAAGCATCCTTATGGATGCTTTTTTATTTTATATTGAATATTAATTTGTTTTTGAAGTTTCTGCTAAAACGAAAATAAATGTTAATTATAAAGCTAAACCTAATAAAAATCTTTTTAATACTTTCATTTTACACCTTATTTTTTATAAGTATTAATATTATTTTTAATAAAATCTCTGTCAATCATCTTATCTTCAGCTAATTCAAAATCAGCACTAATTCCATCATCAATATTTACATATTGTCCATTTACTTTTTTAGAAATAGTACATAAGCTTGAAGATGTAACAACACTACCAATAGGTGTTACATAATTTCTAACAGCACAAGGTCCACCAGCTGTTTTAGCACCTAAAGTTATAACCTTAGAATTATTTTCTTTTGCTAAAACTGGCATAGCGTTTGCTGAACTAAATGAATAGCTTGAATTTAAGAAATAAATATTTTTTCCTAATTCACTTAATGATTTATCTTTATCATTAATTTCACCATCTGAATTAATATCAGCTTTATATACTTGATGGTTATAAGCACCAGTTTTATAATCAACAAGATCAACTGTAACATTACCAATTAATGTTGATAATGAATAAATTAAACCATCAGCAGAACCACCTTCATTAGTTGTTAAATCTATAACAACATTTTTAACAGTGTTTATGTATTCAGCTGATGTTAATTGTTTATACAAATTACTAAATAATTTAGATGTATTTGTATTTAATAAATCATCAATACCAAAATCTAAACCTGGAATATCATCAATTCCTGTAAAATCATCTAAATTTAAGTCTTTATCACTAGGTTCATTATATAATAAATCTTCATTAACATTTGTAAATTGAGTAAATGCAACAAATGCAGTATCTCCTTTAATCTCTATACTATTATCTGGAATTTTTTTCTCTTTTTTAGCTTTTGCTAATTGTTCGCCACCATTTTCATAATTTACTCTTTCTGGATTAAATTTTGATGGAGCAATACTATTAGTTCCATATTCATATAAATTAGAAAATTCACTTAAAGCAGTATGCCAATCATTTAGATAGCTTAAAGCTATTGCTGTATTTTCATCAATTTTCTTAGGGTCAGTTGATAATATATTATTTTTAAAATTATGAGTAGATAAATAATTATCAAAATTATCAAATTTACCAGTTAAACCATATTCATTATTAAAATCAAAACATAAAGATTGATAATAATAATTCATTTCTTCTTCAGTAATTGAACCTTTTTCAGCATCTTCATGAAATTTTTTACCAAGTGGTGTTTGAAGAGTTATACCAAGAGTAGAATCAGATAATTGATTACCAGCAATTATAAATAAATATTTGCCATTATATGCTAAATTAACATTATCACTTGTGTTTAATAAAATACTATTATATACACTTAATGGTAAATACCATTTATCACCTTTCTCATAAATATCAAGTAATGGATAATCCTTTAGGCTAATAACACGCTCACTACCTCTTTTATAATCACTAGATACAATCTTTATAGCTTTAAAATTTTTCTTTAAAGTTAAAAGAGAAAGTGGTTTTTCAAAATCATGAACTATTGATACAAATTGATCATAATCACTATATGTAAATGTCTTGTTATCTTTATCAATAGTACATTTCGCACCTGTTTCATTTGAAACAACATAATTTTTGCCATCTTTTTTTAATTCTACTTTATATTTTTTATCATCTAGATTAGCTGAACGTACTTGATTCATGAATTCAACACCATATTCAAGTGAAATATAAGGAATTTTGCTATCTTTTTTAAATATTACTTCAGCTTCTCCATATTTCTTTAATTCATTTTTTTCAGAATCAACACCATATATATCAATATATGAATTAGAACTACAACTTGTTAAAGCTGTACTAAATAGAGCTAATCCTGTTAATGCTAATAAACTAAAACATTTAATCTTTTTCATTTTATCTCTCCTATTATTTAAATCAAAAAAAGTATACCACAATTAAAAAAACTAAAAAAGGGTATGGAAACCCTTTTTTATTAATTATCTTATTATAAATAAGCTTTCGCCACGCTCATCTATTTTTCTATCAGTTATTAAATGATCTAGTGCATCAAGTAATAACTTTTTAGATTGTGCAGTAACTTTATCAAAGCCTAGCATATTAGCTAAAGTTTTAAAGCAACCTGCTTCAGTAATACCATTATTCTTATTAACAATATTATAAATACCGTCAGCAAGCTCATCAATATAGATTTCATCAAAATCTCTATCAGATTCTAATCTTAATTTAATATCAGAAATCTTGAAATTAAATAAGAAATCACCTAATCTTAAAATTCTATCTGGCATATTCTTATCAACATTAGCTCTTAATTCCTTATCAGGCTTTTCTTTATCCATGAATTTCGCAACTCTTTTATAAAGATATTCAATATGAATTGGAGATTCAACCTTTACAATTTCTAAAATCAAGAATTCTAATCCTTCTTGTTGTAAAATCTTTTTTCCACGAGAATTTTCTAAATAATCATAAGTTGTAAAATCTAAGTCGATAACATCATCATTGCCTTCAACACGAAGATATGATTTAGCTTCTGGTTGAGGTTGATATTCCATACCTTCTTCTAGTGTACCTTCTATAGCCTTTTTAATACGCTCTTTTTCTTGATCTTCTTCATTTATCCAGGCAGTTGTAAATAATTTATAATATCTCCAGCCTTGACGCTCAAGTAACATACGTTCAAGTCTATAATTATCAGTTAGGTTAGTTGAATATGAATTAGAACCATCAATCATGATAGCTAAAATATAATCGTCATCCTTCTTAATAGCTAAATCTACTTTAAATGCAGATGTACCATAATTAGGAACTACCTCATAGCCTAAGCTTTCAATATATTCAGTTACTGATTTAATTGTTCCTGACGCAGAATCAGAATAATTCTTTTCATAAACAACATTTTCTGCAAACTGTAAATATTGTTTTAATAAAGTTACACCTAATGAATCAGGATTATCTCTGATATCTTCACCCTTAATAGATGAAACAATAGAAATATTATATTTAGCTCTTGTGATGGCAACATTTAATCTTCTTTCTCCACCTTGAGCATTAATTGGTCCAAATCTTTGATAGAATTTACCTTCTGAATTATATCCATAACAAATAGAGAAAATAATTCTATCTCTTTCATCACCTTGAACTGATTCTAGGTTTTTAACAAAGAATGGTTCATCTAAATCATATGAGAAATACTTCTCATATTTAGGTTCCTTTTTAAGTCTCTTTTCAACTAATGATTGAATTAATTCAGCTTGAACATTAGAAAACGCAACAACACCTAAAGATTCTTTTGAATTATCAAAATGTTCAAATACCATATCACAAATCTTTTGAGCTTCTATAGGATTTGTTCTTGTACCACCCTCATAAATACCATCTGGTACGTAATAAAAGTCAATACCGAATCCTTCCTTATGAACCTTGTTAGTTGGAATTGTAATTAAATTTGAATCATAGAATGATTTATTAGAGAAAACAATTAATTCCTCACTTCTAGAACGATAATGCCACTTTAAAGATGAAGTCTCAAAAGTATTTGAAGCCTTATCCAAAATAGATTCCATATCATATTCTGGTTCTTCAATTTCTTCTTCTGGATTCTCTTGATTATTTTGTTGTAAAGTATCAACTGATGCTTGGAAGAATGCAGTTGGTGGCATTTGCTTAGTATCACCAATTACAATACACTGTTTTGCTCTATAAATTGAACCAAACGCATCGCAAGCAAAGATTTGTGATGCCTCATCGAAAATAACACAATCAAACATATTTAATTGAGAATTCAAATATGTAGAAACTGAAAGTGGGCTCATTAAAAATACTGGTTTAATATCAAGTGCAAGCTCAAAAATTTTACCTAATAATGTTCTAATTGGTAATTGTCTTCTTAACTTATTGTATTCTTTATCTAGTAATTTAAACTGGCTACCTTCAACTAAATCATCTTGACGTTTAACTGAATTTTTAGAAATAATATAATCTCTATTAATATGTAAAATTCTTTCATCTAAATCTCTAAATTCATTAATAATATC
>CAMJOZ010000058.1 GCA_946407635.1 uncultured Caryophanales bacterium | reverse complement strand
TTGCTTATATTGTTTGTAATTTCATCGTCATATATAGTTTTCAAAGATCAATTCTTACAAAAATATGTAAGTGGTGGTTGGGGACGGTTTCGAACCGCCGAACCCTCAGGGAGCAGATTTACAGTCTGCCGCGTTTAGCCTCTTCGCTACCCAACCATCGTATTTATATACACTGCATTTCGGTGGCAGTGCTTTTTCATTATATCATAATAAAAATACTTGTCAATAAATTTTTTTCATTTTTCTTACTAAAAAATGTGATTTTTTTGACAAGCATTTCTTTTACTTTTTTATTTTCTTATCAAGCTCATAAGAAGGCATCATTATTACTCTTTTACAACCCTGGCATTCAAGCTTAATATCTGCCCCAACTCTTATAATCTTCCATTCCTTAGAGCCACATACATGAGGCTTCTTTGTAGTGATAATTTGATCAAGAGTATACATTATAATGGTCTCTCCTTTATCTTAGCAAATAATCTTGGATATTTATTAGGAGTTTTAGAAATCTTTTCTATAACAACAATACTTCTATGACCTAAATCGTTAGGTAAATCTAGTTCAATAATATTTATAACCTTACCACCTAATGTTTTAATAGCATTTGATGCTTCATCAAGTTCTTCTTTTGAATCACCCTTCATTGCTATTAATTTACCACCAACTTTAACAAGTGGTAATGTTAATTCAACTAAAACATTTAATCTTGCTAGAGCTCTAGCTGTAACATAATCAAATGACTCTCTATTATTAACTGCGAAATCCTCTGCTCTTGAATGAATAGCTTTTACATTATTTAAATCTAATTTATTCACCAAATCATTTAAGAAATTTATTCTTTTATTTAATGAATCAATAATAGTAACCTTACATTTATTATTATATATAGAATAAGGAATAGATGGGAAGCCAGCTCCACTACCTACATCACATAAACTAAATTCATCATTATTGTCTATCGCAAGCTTTATAGTCAAAGAATCATAAAAATGTTTAATATAAACTTCATCATAATCTGTAATTGCTGTTAAATTCATATACTTATTTACTTCTACTAAATCATTATAGTAAATATCAAATTTATTTAATTGTAATGGAGATAATTCAATTTGTAATTTTTTTAATTCTAAATTAAAATCCATTTGATTCTCTCCTTAATTTTTCAATATATAAAACTAATACAGAAATATCTGCTGGATTAACACCACTTATACGAGAAGCTTGTCCAATAGTTTGAGGATTAACCTTCTTTAATTTTTCTCTAGCTTCTAAGGCGATATTATCTACTTCATCATAATTAATATTATTAGGTATTAATTTTGAATCTAATGAAGCCATCTTCTTTGCTTCAGCTTCAGCTTTTCTAATATAGCCTTCATATTTTAATGCTATTTCTACAGCTTCTAATATTTCATCATGATTATCATATTTTATATTTAATTCAATATTTGATTTAGCTAGTAAATCTTTAATAATATCAATATTAATTTCTGGACGCTTAATTAATTGAGAAACTGAAATAGATTCTTTAACATCTAGATTAACTGTACTATTGATAATATTTAAATTTATTTTAGTAGTATTAAATAAATCTTTAATTCTTTCTATTTCTGATTTCTTTAAATTTAATCTATCATATTGTTCTTTAGAAACAGTATTTGCATAATAACCATATTCTCTTAATCTTAAATCAGCATTATCATGTCTTAACAATAATCTATGTTCAGCTCTTGATGTTAATAATCTATAAGGTTCTTTTGTACCCTTAGTTACTAAATCATCAATCATAACACCTAAATAAGCTTCATCTCTTCTTAATACAATAGGCTTTTTATTTTGAATTTTTAAACCAGCATTTATACCAGCAATTAATCCTTGACCAGCCGCTTCCTCATAACCAGATGTTCCATTTATTTGACCTGCAGTAAATAAATTATTAACAATCTTTGTCTCTAAAGTTGGCCATAGTTCTAGTGGAGATATCGCATCATATTCAATTGCGTAAGCATATCTAATTACTTCACAATCCTTTAAACCAGGTAATAATCTAATCATCTTATCTTGAATTTCTTCAGGCATAGATGTTGAAAAGCCTTGAATATATTCTTGATCAATTTCTAATGATTCTGGCTCATAAAAGATTTGATGTCTTTCTTTATCTTTAAATCTAACAACCTTATCTTCAATTGAAGGACAATATCTAGGACCTACACCTTCAACAACTCCACCATACATTGCAGATTTATCTAAATTAGCCATAATTAAGTTATGAATATCTAAATTTGTATAAGCTAAATAACAAGGTGCTTTAACACCTAAAATAGAATTATACCCATCATCATGGCTAAAATGCCATATCTTTTCATCACCATTTTCAATTGATGTTTGTGAAAAATCAATTGTTGAAGCTTTGATTCTTGGAGGTGTACCAGTTTTTAATCTTAAAACTGTAAATCCTTCTCTTTTTAAAGCTTTAGAAATACCAAATGATGTTTCTTGTCCATCAGGACCTTCTTGTTTTGTATTATGTCCTCTTAAGATTCTACTATTTAAATATGTTCCTGTAGTTAAAACAACAGCTTTTGATTCTATTTTATCTTTATTTCTTAAAACGACACCTTTAACTGTCTTATCCTCAACTATAATATCCTCAACTATTCCTTCAAGTAATGTTAAATTTTTTAATGTTTTTAAGTATTTTAACATTTCTCTAGAATATAAAAGCTTATCCTCTTGAAATCTTAAAGCCCATACTGCAGGACCTTTAGATCTATTAAGCATTTTTGTTTGAATTTGACACAAATCAGCATTTTTACCCATATATCCGCCTAAGGCATCAATTTCTCTAACAACAACACCTTTGGCAGGTCCACCAATTGATGGATTACATGGCATAGAAGCTACCATATTTAAATTACCAGTTATTAATATTACCTTTAATCCCATCTTGGCAGTAGATATCGCAGCTTCACATCCTGCATGACCACCACCTACAACAATAACATCATACATATTATCATCTTCCTTTAATTCGGTAAAAATTTTATCACAATTATTATTTAAGTTAAAGAATAATATTAATTTTAATGTAAATTAAGCTAGATTGACTAAGAAATATTAACATGTTATAATGAATTGATTAGATAACGATTATTTTAATTAAATAAAGGAGGTGGATGATATGAATGAAAAGGATTTTCTAAACAACCTACTATACATTATGAATTCTTTAACATTTACAGTTAATTTAAAATCAAAAACTGTAAATGATATAAGAAATGGTAAGTTGTTAATAGGAACAAATATGTCTTATGAATTTTTCGCAAATGAATTCATAGATATTTTTAAATTAAATGATGATTCAAAGGGAAAATTATTAAGATTTTTAACGCACCTAAATCCAAGTGATGAACCATTCTCCTTAACAATTCAAAACACATTAGAATCTGGTGAACAAAAGAAATTTGTTTATACAGGCATAAAATATGATAAAGATAATGTTTTATTCGCTGTAAGATTAGATGAAGAAATAAATAATGATAAAAAAGATCCATTAACAAGAACATATACTAAAAATTTTATAATTGAAAAAATTAAAGAAGCCATTAAAGAAAAAAAAGAATTTGCTTTAATGGTCTTAGATATTGATAATTTTAAATTATTTAATGATACATATGGTCATATGTTTGGAGATATTATTTTAGTTGAAACTGCCGCTTCTATCAAAAAATTCCTAACAAATAATGGATATATTGCAAGAATTGGTGGAGATGAATTCTTAGCAATGGTATATGTTAAAAATGATTATGATTTAATACATGATGCATGTCATGATTTAAGAGATGCCATTAAAAATCTAAGCAGACATAACATCAAGCAAGAAACAATTACCGCGACTGTTGGTTGTGCTTCTTATCCAAAAGATGGAAATAATTATGTTGAATTATTTAAAAAGGCAGATAAAGCTTTATATCGTGGAAAAAGAAAAGGTAGAAACTGTTTTGTAATTTATAGCGAAGAAAAATGTGGCTCTATAAGTGATGAAGAGGTTTTAAAAGAAAAAACTATTGATAGATTCTTTAACGCATCAAACAATTATAATATTATCGCAGCTATTTTTGAAATGTTAAATAGACGAACTAATATTGTAAAAAACATCGAAGACTCATTATCATTAATTGGTAACTATTTTATCTTAGATAGAATAACAGTTACTATAATGAACCCCGATACAGAAAAATTTAAAGAACAATTTACATGGTTTAATCCACAATCAGATAAACAAATATCATTCAAAAGCTCTGAAGAAATGGTTAAATTATGGAGAGAATCATATGATAAAACAGGTATGCTTAAGATAGTGCAATTAGATGCTAACACACATTTACCAGTGTACGACTTATTAAAGAGTCAGGGTACTACTGCTATATTAGCGTTTGAAATGACTAATGAAAAAAAGTGCATGGGTCAAATAAGATTTGATATGTGCTCAATAAATAAATACTGGCAACAAAATGATGTTTCATCATTAATGCTTATATCTAAAATTTTCGCAATTGCCTTATTAAGAGAACATAATGATGAAGTATTAAATGCTAAATTAAATTATGATTCCCTAACAAAATTATATAATTATTCAAAATGGCGTTATGTTATTAATTCTTATATTTTAGGAAGTGATAATAAATATTCTATCATTGATATTACATTTGAAAATTTCAAAAAGCTTAACGAAGTTTTAGGAACAAATGCTTGTGATAAAGCACTAGAAATGTTTGGCACTTCTATTAATAACATTTCAAAAGAATTAGATATTACCGCATGTAGAGTATCCGGAGATAGATTTTTAGTTTATTCTAAAGAACATGATCAAGATATAATAAAAGGAGTATTTGATAAAATATCAAACAACTATTTTAAAACTACAAATTCAGATAGATTTAAAATAATTTGTGGTGTTTATATATGTGATGATAACGCAGATTTACCTTCTTCTATTGATAAAGCTAATTTTGCAAGAAGATATAGAAAAGGTGGAGATGCATTCACATTATTCTCTGATGAAATGTATCAATTACAGCTTAAAAAATCACAACTTGAACTTCATATGTATGAAGCTAAAGAAAATGGAGAATTCTTACTATATTTACAACCAAAAGTTAATACTAAAACAAATGAGGTTATTGGCGCGGAAGCTTTAACTAGATGGAATTATAATTTCCAAGAATTAATATTCCCTAATATATTCATCCCACTATTTGAGTCAAATGGCTTTATAACAGAACTCGATTACCAAGTATTTGAAAATGTATGTAAATTCCAAAGGCAAATATTGGATGAAGGGAAAACTCCAATTAAAATATCGGTAAATGTTTCAAGATATCAACAGAATTTTGATGAATATCTTGAAAGAATAAACAACATAAGAATTAAATATAATATTTCTCCTTCTTTAATTGAAATAGAAATTACTGAAGGTATGTATGTAAATAATTCAGATGAAATATCAGATTTTATGGACAAGCTTCATAGTGAAGGATATACTATTTCAATGGATGATTTTGGATCTGGATATTCTAATTTATCATCCCTAGCAAATCTTAATTTCGATTTAATTAAATTAGATAAGAATTTCTGTTCAAACCAAGAAAACGAAAAAGAAACAATAATTTTATCTATGATAATGAAATTAACAAAGAAATTAAAATTGAAGGTATTATGTGAAGGTGTAGAAACACAAGATTACGCTGATTATTTAAAATCCATTGGCTGTGATATTGTCCAAGGATATTTATATGACAAGCCTATTCCTGCAAGTCAATTTAAAGAAAAATATATTGATAACGCACCAATAAGTACTGGTAGAAAAAGATTAATATTTAAGTAAAAGAAAAACATGAATCAAATCGATTCATGTTTTTTTATTATCTTACATTTTCTAAGAATTCATTACAGATTTTATCTACAGTAAATCCATATTCATCAAAAATATATTTGATAGGCATTGATTTACCATATTCATTAATACCTTTAACATAACTAGCATATTTATACCAAGGCATTGATGTTCCCATTTCTACTGCCATTCTCTTTTGACCCTTTGGTAAAATAGAATTTTTATATTCATTTGATTGCTTTTCAAATAAGAACATAGAAGGCATTGAAACAACATTTACATCAATTCCTTGAGCTTTTAATTTCTTAGCAGCATCAATACATAAATTTAATTCAGAACCACAAGAAATAAAAGCATAATCAGCGTTCTTCTTTGCTTCAAAAGCAATATAAGCACCAAATTTAACTTTATCTTGATCAGTTTCAGCTAAATTAGGTAAAGCTTGTCTTGATGAAGTAACAATAGTTGGATATGTGTTATCATGACTGAATGCTAATAACATAGCTGCAGTCATTTCCTTACTATCAGCTGGTCTAATTAAATTTGTATTTGGCATACATCTAAACATTGTTAATTGTTCTACTGGTTGATGAGTAGGACCATCTTCTCCTACACATACTGTGTCATGTGAGAAAAAGAATAATGAAGGTAAGCCCATAATAGCAGCTAATCTAACAGCTGGCTTTAAATAATCACTAAATACAAAGAATCCAGAACAGAATCCTCTCATACCACCATGAAGAGTAATACCATTAGTGATTGCAGCCATAGCATGCTCTCTTACACCAAATTTAATATTTCTACCAAGTGGATTAGATTGACCATAAATACCATCAGCACCCTTAACCATTGTTGAAGCAGTTAAATCTGCAGAACCACCAATAATATTAGGTAATTTAGTTGATAACCAATCTAAAATAGCACCCATTTCTTTACGAGTTGATTCAGATGAACCAACCTCCCATGTTGGAATACCATTTAAATCCTCAATTTCAAAATCATCAAAAATGAACTTTTGGAATTCTTGATAATCTTCAGGATATTTATTTGCATAAGTGCTTAAAATATGATTCCATTCGCTACAAGCATTATATCCACGAGTTTTTACATTATCTTCATAATATTTTCTAACATCATCAGAGAATGTAAATTCAGGTTCATTATATGCTAAGAACTTTCTTAATTCTTTGACATCTTCTACTGGCATTGGCTTACCATGAATAGAAGATTCACCACTATTTGGAGCACCATAACCAATAATTGTTTTAATTTCAATTAATGTTGGCTTATTTGATAATTTAGCATTTGAAATAGCTTGATCTAGTGAATCAACATCATTACCATCTTCAACTCTAATATATTCAAAGCCCATAGCTTCAACTTTCATTTTAGTATTTTCAGTATTAGCTTGTTGAACTTCACCATCTAATTGTATATCATTTGAATCATACAAAATGATTAATTTGTTTAAACCTAAGTGACCAGCTAAACTCATTGCTTCTTGAGCAACACCTTCTTGTAAATCACCATCACCACATAATACATATGTATAATGATCAATTACATTAAAATCAGGCTTATTAAATTTAGCTGATAAATAATTTTCAACAATAGCCATACCTACTGCAGATGCAATACCTTGACCAAGTGGACCAGTTGTAATTTCTACACCAGGTGTATGACCATATTCTGGATGCCCTGGTGTCATTGCACCTTTTTGACGTAAGTTCTTTAAATCATCCATTGTAATGCCATAACCAGATAAATGTAGCATCATATATAATAATGTAGAACCATGACCTGCAGATAATACAAATCTATCACGATTAAACCACTTTTCATCGTTTGAACTAATACAAATATGTTTAGTAAATAATGTGTGAACAATTGGTGCAGCACCAAGTACTATACCAGGATGTCCACTTTTTGCTTTAGTAATCATTTCAGCGCCAACAACTCTTAAAGCATTTATACAACAATTATCAATATAACTCATAATTATTCTTTATCTCCTGAATCTTGAGAAACTTCTTCCTCTTTAGCTTCTGTAGCTTCTTCTTTAGCTTCCTCAACTACTTCAGCCTCTTTAACATTTTCTTCAACTTTAGCATCTTCTGCTACTTCTTTGTTTTCTTCTTTAACTTCTTCAACAACTTCAACTTCTTTTGATTCTTCAGCATTTTCTACATTTTCAGCTTCCTCTTCATCTTTTGGATAAAGATTATCAAAATAAGTATCCATATAATTCTTTTGATCATCGATTAGTTGATCAAATTTTTTTTCACCAAAATGCTTAATAATTAAGTCTCTACTAGCAATATTTTCTTGAGTAATTTTCTTTCTTGTAAATGTATTAGTTAAAATCATACCAACAAACATAAGTACTAAAAAACCAATTACAACCCAAGTAAAAATTTTAGAAAAATCAGGTACTGTTGCTTGTAAAACAAATGCAAGAACGCATAGGATAATAGCAAGACCCATCATAGGATAAATAATAAATCTTGAGAACTTCTTTGAAATATTATCAGTCTTATCCCAGAATTCAATCCAGATTTTATTAACTGGTTGAGAATATAATTCACCAACCTTATCATAATATCCATTTTCTAAAAATAATCTATAATTATGACCATCTAAAGATGACCATACAGCAAACTGACCCTTACCATTAACGAATTCTTCTTTTACACCATCAAAATCATCCATTAAATAAAGCTCAACCTTGTTACCATTAACATCTTGAGTTTCAAATGGTTCAATACTATCAGCTGCAGAATATAATTTTGGATTAATTTTCATTTTATCTACCACTGTACCAAAGGTACCCTTTCAAAAATTTCAAAAACATTATATCATAAGAGTTTATAAAATAAAAGGTAAAAACAACTTAGTTTAAATAAATTTAAAAAAAGAAAAAATGCATCAAATGATGCATTACAGACTGTTGACAAACTCGTAAAAGAGTCGAATCAACAGTCTTTTATTTTGCTTT
>CAMJOZ010000057.1 GCA_946407635.1 uncultured Caryophanales bacterium | reverse complement strand
ATTGTTTCATCAAAATTTAGTATTAATAAGAATGATTTAATAAATTTAATAAAATCTGAATTCAATATTAATGATGATGAATATATTAATATATTAAATAATGTTTATGATAAAATGTTTGATGGTGGATATATTCAAGAAAATAATAAAGATAATGATATATTTAGTGTTTTAAGAAAAGCTAAATGCTATTGTGAATTACCATTTTCATATAAAGATAATGAAAAAATATGGTATGGTAATATTGATTTATTATATGAACTAGATGGGAAATGGTTCATAGTTGATTATAAAACAAATTATGAAAGTAATAATTTAGATAAAGAATATGAGAATCAATTAAATGCTTATAAGAAAGCATTAAAGACAATTTGTGGTATTGACGCTGAAGCATATATTTATCATATTGGATGATAATTAATTATAGAAGGTGATTTTGTATGGATGAGAAATTAAGAGAAAAAGAAATAGTTAAAACAAGTATAATTGGTATAATAGGTAATTTTATACTTGTTTCATTTAAAGCTTTTGTTGGTATTATAGCTGGATCTATATCTATTATTATGGATGCGATAAATAACTTTACAGATGCTTTAAGCAGTATTATTACAATAATAGGAACTAAATTATCTAATAAAAAGCCAACAAAAAAACATCCATATGGATATGGAAGAATAGAATATATAACATCCACATTAATAGCCATGCTGATATTATTTGCAGGTAGTATGGCTATATATGAATCTATAAAATCAATTATTGATTATTTCCAAAATGGAACAATGCCACAATTTGAAATATATTCAATAATTATTATTAGTGGTGCTATTATTATAAAGATATTGATTGGTTTATTCTTTAGATATAAAGGTAATAAAATTGATTCTGAGCCTTTAAAAGCATCAGGATTAGATGCCTTATTTGACTCTATTTTATCTACTTCAACATTGATTGGAATAATCATAGCTAAATATTGTAATTTCTATGTTGAAGGATATTTAGGTATTTTAATAGGCTTATTTATTTTAAAGAGTGGATTTGAAGTATTAAAAGAAGCTTTATCATCACTAATTGGTGATAGATTTGATAAAGAATATATAACTAAAATTAAAGAAGATATATTAAGTATAGATGGCGTTTTAGGTGTTTATGATTTGATATTGAATAGTTATGGACATAATAAAAATATAGGTTCTTTACATATAGGTGTAAATGATAAGCTTAATGCTAGAGAGATTCAAAGAATCGAAAGAAATATTACAAGTTTAATGTATACTAAATATAATACAATTATAACTATTGGAATTTATGCAGAGAATTTTAGTGATGAATTTACTAAAGAAACATATAAAAAGGTAATAGATATAATTGAAAAATTTAAAGAAGTATTACAAATACATGGATTTTATATTGATGATGATATTAAATTAATTAATTTTGATTTAGTTATATCATTTGATGATAATAATCCAATTGAAACAATTAATAAAATAAAAGAAGAAGTAAATAATATAATTGATGGTTATAATGTAGTAATTAATTATGATCAAGATTTTAGCTTAACATAAAAAAACCAGTACTATGTACTGGTTATTTTTTTATTGTTCAGGATTATAATTAATTAATGATACATAATAAACAACTGGTGTATGCATATAAATGGTTCTTGAGATAACTCCTCTATATTGTTCAACTGCAAACATTAATAAAGGAGCTCCACTTGTTTGAACTAAATTAATTAAGGCATTGCATGCTGCCTGAAATTTTGAATCAAATTCATTTGTATATAAATCACCTTTATCTTCTTCAATAAAAGGCTTTAAGAAATTATATAGACTTTCACCTGAACTTATTATTGATAATAAATTTAAGGCATTTTCACTTGCTATTTCAGATATTTTTGAAATTATTTTAGTTTTTGTTATATCCTTTAATTCAAAAAAATTCGTTAAAATAAAGCTAATATGCTCTTCATATCTTTCTACAAATTCAGTTCTTGTATTTAATGTAAATTCTTTTTCTGAATCTGTTGCTTCATAATTTGTTAATTTATTTATGATAAATGAAGGAGTTTCAGTATCCTTATTAATCATACCTGGAACTTCAGTAAATTTTGGTAAAACACAATTTTCATTATAACTAGTCAATAATGCATCAAGATTTTCACTATATACATCAATATCAGTTCCACATCTTTCAAATCCATATTTAGTTGTGACAAAATGTGTAATTAAATCAGCTTCATTTACTATATTAAATACATTATTATATTTTGTTTCTGTACCTTTTAATATTCCCTTTGGTGTTGCGAAAGAATAAGAATAAATATTATTATCAGATGTTAATTTATTTTCTAATTTCAATATTTTATTAGAAAGTAAATTAATAATTGCTGCGCCTCTAGAATATCCTGTTAATAATAATTTTAAATTATTATTTTGCTTGTTTTGATTAATATAATCTTTTAATTTATTTAAAATTAAGGATGCACGAATATCAAAATCATTATGATTACCATCTAAGCCTAAATCAAAATTATTTATCCATTCTCTTTCATAATTAAATCCTCTTACTGATACAACAATTAAATCAGTATCATTTATTGTTTTATGTTCAAATGAATAGCAAACATCTTCATATTCTGATTCTTTATCACCATAATAAGTGATTTTATCAAATCCTAATGTATTAAAATATTTATTATTTATATCTTTAGTAACTGATGCGAGTGCACTTCCTAATGAAAATAATGCTAAATCTTTACTAAATTTAGATGATTCATTATCAAAATAAGAATCATTGAAATAAAATTTAGCTTTTGTTGGTGTTTCAGATAAACCAAATTTTATTTCCATTTCAGTATATTTACCCCATTTAGCCTTTAAAGTTAAATCAGATTCAATAATTGTTTCAAAATCAAATTCAATATCATTATTAAACCATCCAATGAAATCTGAATTATTTTTAGTTGGATCAGTAATTCTTATTACTTTATTTCCTTTGTCAACCTTTTGAGTAATAATACTTGAGCCATTATCACTATCAAATGTTACTGTATATTTATTATCATCATTATTGTTATTATTAGAAGTAGAACATGAAGATAATATAAATCCAGTTGATATAATAAGAAGTAATCCTAATATTTTTTTAATTTTATTATTCATAATAATCACTTCCTTTTTTTAATTATAACAATTGTTTTTTTGTTAATCAATTTATGTTAATTATAAAATGTTTTAAATTAAAAAATAAAAAAGACTAAAAAATTAGTCTTTATTATGCTCTATTAAAAAATTTATAGCAATTGTTTTACCGAAATACATTAGGATTGCAAGCTCATCATTTTGCCAAATTTTAGCTGATCTTTCAAGACCAAACATAATATATCCTAATGTTTTATTTTTAACATTAATTCTATAAATCATTAAAGAAGATATTTTATCTTTAGATAAAGAAGGGCCAATATCTAATTCTTTAACTCTTCCATTAAAATCCTCTTTATGTAGTTCGTTATTAAATTTAATATCAGATATATCTACATTTTTTTGAATGATATTCATTTTATCTGAATCATATAAATTCTTATTTTGATTATCAATAAAATATATTTTATCTAATCTTAGATTTTCTTTGACATAAGAAGAAGTATCAAGTATTTTGTCTTTAATAGAATCTGGACCTTCAAATATTCTATTAATGTTATATAAAATTGTAGGTAAATCATCATTATTAATTCTTTGAATTTGTAAATCTTTATGTTTTTCATGAACATAAATAATAAAACAATTTCTACCTTTAGATTTTCCTCTATATAATGTTTTATCACACATTAAAAATAATTCATCAAATGTTTTAGCATTATCGGGATATGTCGCACATCCAATAGTACCAGTTAAATAAATATCATTACCATTAATATAATAATGCTTTCTAAATACTCTTTCATTATGGAACATATCGAAAAAGAATTTATGAATATTTTCATAATTATTTAAATCAAAAATTATAAATAAGAATTCATCTCCACCAATTCTACCAGCTAAGCCTTTTTCTCCAATATAATTTATTAAATCATTACCAAAATTTTCTAAAATATAATCACCTGTTGAATGACCATAATCATCATTTATTTTTTTGAAATAATCTAAATCTAAAATAGCCATTCTAAAAGTTATTTTTCTTTTGATTAAATCATTAACGAATTCAATCATATATTTTCTAGAAACTAAACCTGTTAGAGAATCTATAATATATTCAATTTTATTGTTTTCTAATAAATCTTTAAAATATTCATATTTAGAAAGTTGAGAACTATTATACATAAATCCTCCAAAGTGTAGATAATTTAATTTATTTTATTTTATAACATTTTTGATTTTTTTTAAATATGTAAAGTTAAATTTACAAAAAAAAGACTATAAAAATAGTCTAATTTTTGATTCTAGCAACGCCTGTTTTAATAGCTGCCTCAGAAACAGCTTTTGAAACAGCCTCAACAACTCTTTTATCAAAAGCACCTGGAACAATATAATCAGGTGTTAATTCATCATCTTTAATTAAATAAGCAATTGCTTTAGAAGCGGCAAGCTTCATTTCTTCATTAATTTTTCTAGCTCTAACAGCTAAAGCACCTTTAAATAAACCAGGGAATGCTAAAACATTATTTATCTGATTTGGATAATCGCTTCTACCAGAACCTGCTATATAAGCACCAGCTTCTTTAGCATCATCATATGATATTTCTGGAACTGGGTTTGCCATTGCAAATACAACTGGATTTTTAGCCATTGATTTAACCATTTCTTTAGTAACTAGATTTGGGGCAGAAACTCCAACAAATCCATTCGCACCTTTTAGAATAGATGCTAAAGTATTGTCATGGAAAGAAGGAGTATCATATGTTCCTTCATCTAATAATTCTTTGATTAAGAAATTATATTCATTATATCTTTTCTTATCTATTACACCAGTAATATCATAAGCGTAGATTTTACCAACACCGATTCTTTTTAGCATTTTTGCAATCATAGAACCAGCAGCTCCTGTGCCTGACATAACAACTGTCATATCTTTTAAATCCATCTTAGTTAATCTTGAAACATTTATAAATGCAGCACCTACAATAATAGAAGTACCATGTTGATCATCATGAAATACCGGAATATCCATTTCTTCAATTAATCTTCTTTCAATTTCTACACAACGAGGTGCAGAAATATCTTCTAAATTAATTGCACCTAATGTTGGTTCTAATAATTTAACAGTTTTTATTATTTCTTCAACATCTTGAGTTTTAAGACAAATAGGAATTGAATCAACTCCTGCTAATTCCTTCATTAATATAGATTTACCTTCCATAACAGGAATAGCAGCATAAGGTCCAATATTACCTAATCCTAAAACTGCAGAACCATCTGTTATTACAGCAACCATATTTGATTTAGAAGTATATGTATATACATCATCTTGATTTTTTTCAATTTCTTTACATGCGTAAGCAACTCCAGGTGTATATGCTAAAGATAAATCATGTTGATTTTCAATTTTAACCTTAGATTTAATCTCAAGCTTACCACCATTATCTTTATGTAAATTTAAAGATTCTGTTTTTAAATCCATTTTAATTACTTCCCTTCAAATATATTATTTCCATAATAATCAATTGCACAAATCATTTTAAATCCTTGAACCTTTAATTTTTTGATTGATTCAGGACCTAAATCAAAAAATGCAATTTCTTTAGCTTCCTTAACAGCTTTTGATAGAAGTGCTCCACATCCACCTGTTGTTATGAAATATAATATTTTATTATCGATATATTCTTTAACACATTCATTTGATCTTGGACCCTTACCTATAGTTGCTTTAACATTTAGTTTTGGCATCATATAAGCAAATTTATCCATTCTAGATGATGTTGTAGGTCCAATAGAACCAATTACATTACCTGGTTTTGTTGGAGTAGGGCCAGCATAATAAATAAATGCATTATTGAAATCAACAGGTAATTCTTCATTATTATTTAACATATTTTCTATTCTCATATGAGCTGCGTCTCTAGCAGTATATATGACACCTGTTAATTCAATTACATCACCTGCATGAATATCCTTTAATTTATCTAAATCTTTATTTAAATCTAAAATCATAATTCCACCACCTTATGTCTTGATGCATGACATTGAATATTTATTGCAACAGGTAGTGATGCAATATGACACGGATATATATTAACCTTTACTGCTAAAGCAGTAGTTTTACCACCTAAACCCATAGGGCCTACATTTAATTTATTAATTTCATCAAATAATTCACGCTCTAATTTTAAACAATCTGGATCAGCTGATTCATCATCAATATCTCTTAATAATGATTCTTTAGCTAAAAGTGCACATTTTTCTAAATCTCCACCGATTCCAACACCAACAATTAATGGTGGACATGGTCTACCACCGGCTTCTTTAATTGAATCTAAAATGAATTTTTTAATTCCATTTATTCCATCAGCTGGTGTTAGCATTTTAACCTTACTCATATTTTCAGAGCCAGCACCCTTAGGACATACAGTTATTTTTAATTTATCGCCCATTGTATGCTTAATATGAATAATACCAGGAGTATTATCCTTAGTATTTATTCTATTAAGTGGTGATTTAACAACACTTTTTCTTAAATAACCTTCAGTATATCCTAGGCTAATACCTTTATTAATGGCTTCATATATATCTCCATCAATAAATACTTCATTACCTATTTCAACGAAAACAACCATAATACCTGTATCTTGACACATTGGTATATTTTCTTTATCTGCAAGTAAATCATTTTCTATTATTTGAGATAAGATTTCTTTAGATAATCCAACCTCATTATTCATAGCTTTTTTTAACGCATTAACAATTTCACAATTGATATTATTGGCAGCTTCAATACATAATCTTTTTACATTTTCTGTTATAATTTCAGGCTTAATTGTTTTCATTATTTTACCTCACCAAAAATTCCAATAAAAATTATACTATTAAAAATTTATTTTTAAAACAAAAAAATATATTTATCTTTCAAAATATTTCAAAATATCATATAATTTCAAATGAGGTATTTATTATGAGTAGTATATTTGATGAATGGATTAAAACTAAATCTGAATGTGAATGCATATCTTGCGGACTTGATATGGGTGATGTTTCAATTTTATGTAAAAATTTAAAGGGATTGTTATATCCTGGTTCAATCGAAAATATATCTTGTATAGAAGAATATATTAATGATAAGGTTGAAATTATAAAATCAACTTTAAATAGATTATTATCATCTGTAGAAAAGCTTGAAGATATTAATTTAAATAAAGAAGATATTATAAATAAATTTTTAGAAAGCTTACCAGAAGTACAAAATTATTTAGACACAGATATTGAGGCTATATTCGTTGGAGACCCTGCCTCATCATCTAAAAATGAAATAGTTTTATGCTATCCAGGATTTAGAGCAATTTTAATTTATCGTATTTCACATGTATTATATGAATTAAATGTTCCAATTTTACCAAGAGTTATATCTGAATATGCTCATAGTAAAACAGGTATTGATATTAACCCTGGTGCGAAGATTGGTAAATATTTCTGTATAGACCATGGTACTGGTATTGTCATCGGTGAAACATGCGAAATAGGTGAACATGTTAAAATTTATCAAGGTGTTACACTTGGAGCTTTATCTTTAAGAGATGGAAGATTATTATCTAATACTAAACGTCACCCAACAATTGAAGATAATGTAACAATTTATTCTGGTGCGTCTATATTTGGTGGAGATACTATTATCGGTAAGGGTGTAACAATTGGTTCATCTGCTTTTATAACAACTAGTGTTGAAAGTGGTAATCTCGCAACTGTTGAAGGAATAGTAAAAAGAAATAAAAAATAGGTGTTTATATGAAAGTTGAGTATTTTAAAGAATATAGCTACAATTTAAATAAGGATATGGAATTTAAGGTTTTTGGTCACGCTGGAAAGCCTTGCATTGCATTCCCAACTCAAAATGGTAGATTTTATGACTATGAAAATCGTGGAATAATTGATTCAATGAGCTGGTATATTGAACAAGGAAAAATTCAAGTTTTTTGTGTTGACACAAATGATATTGAATCATGGAGTGCTGATTGGAAAAATCCTAAGGATAGAATTTTAGCTCAAGAAACATATTATAAATATATAATAGAAGAGATAGTTCCTAGAGTTTATGATATTAATGGTAATGGTTCACAAACTGGAATTATGACTTTAGGATGCTCTTTAGGTGCTTTACATGCTATGAATTTCTTTTTAAGAAAACCAGATATCTTTGACGCTGTATTAGCTTTATCTGGTATATATCATTCTGGTTTTTATATTAAAGATTATCAAGATGAATTAACATTCTTAAATTCACCAATTGATTCACTTCATCATATGTCATTTGATCATCCATATGTTGACTTATATAAAAGAAGTAGAATTATAGTATGTGTTGGTCAAGGTAATTGGGAAGAAGAATGTTTAAATGATACTAGATGGTTAGATTCAGAATTCCATCGTTTAGGTATTGATTGCTGGTTCGATTATTGGGGATATGATAAACCTCATGATTGGCCTAGCTGGCAAGAACAAATTCCATATTTTTTGTATCATATTTTAGATTAATTTTAATTTTCAATGGGTATAAGATTTTTAACAATTTTTCTCAAAAAATAGTCCGTTTTTAGACGGACTTTTTTCATTTTTAACTTTTTTTATATTTTTTTAAAATAATTTACAAATTTTTTAACATTTCTCACTATTATTTAATGTATTAAAAAAAAAGCAGGCTGTCAATCTCGACGGGTATACCGACAGCGAGATTGACAGCCTGCT
>CAMJOZ010000056.1 GCA_946407635.1 uncultured Caryophanales bacterium | reverse complement strand
TATAGAAATTTAAGAAGTATTAATCCATCTCCATATATGTATTATTTAAAAAGTAATGATATAGAAATAGCTGGTTCATCTCCTGAGACATTAGCTATGAAAGATAATGATACAGTTATGACATTCCCTATTGCTGGATCTAGACCAAGAGGTAAAACAGAGGAAGAAGATATAAATAATGAACTTGATCTATTAAGTGATGAAAAGGAATTAGCTGAACATAACATGCTAGTTGATTTAGGAAGAAATGATGTTGGTAGAGTTTCTGAATTTGGTAGTGTGAAGGTCTTAGAATATATGAAGATTTTAAGATATTCACATATTATGCATATTGCATCTACAGTGATTGGAAAGACAAAGAAAGATGTTAATTCATTAAAATGTCTTCAATCAATATTACCGGCTGGTACATTATCTGGTGCTCCTAAATTAAGAGCTTGCCAAATAATTGATGAGCTTGAAGAAGAAAGAAGAGGCATTTATGGTGGTGCCTTAGGATATATAGATTTTAGAGATAATATGAATATGTGTATTGTAATAAGAACTATTGTAAAAAAGAATGATGATGTTTTTTTACAAGCAGGTGGAGGAATTGTTATGGATTCAAATCCTGAATCTGAATTTATTGAAACTGAGAATAAGGCAATGGCTCCATTTAAGGCACTACTTATGGCAGGAGGTAATGAAAAATGATTTTATTAATTGATAATTATGATTCATTCTCATTTAATTTATATCAATTTGTAGGAACTATAAATAGTGATATTAAGGTTATAAAAAATGATGAATTAACTGTAGAAGAAATAAAAAAATTAAATCCTAGTCATATAATATTATCCCCAGGTCCTGGTAGACCTAAGGATAGTGGAATAATCGAGGATGTTGTAAAAAATATTCATGATATACCTATTTTAGGTGTGTGTCTTGGACATCAAGCAATATGTGAAGTATTTGGGCTTGAAATTATTAATGCTAAAAAGATATGCCATGGTAAATCTGATTTAGTAAAGATTGATACTGAATCTAAATTATTTAAAGGATTAAATAAAGAAATAAAAGTAGCTAGATATCATTCATTGATAGGTAGTGGTAAATCGAATGAATTAAAAATAACAGCCACTAATAGTGATAATGAAATAATGGCAGTTGAACACATTAAATATCCTATTTATGGATTACAATTTCATCCAGAAAGCATTCTAACAAATGATGGTATGGAAATATTAAGAAAGTTTTTAAGTTAAGGAGAATTATTATGAAAGAATTATTATTAAAATTAACTGAAGGAAAAGATTTAACTGAACAAGAAATGTTTAATGCAATTTTAGCAATTATGAAAAATGAGGTCGCACCATCAATGACTGGTGCTTTCTTAACAGCACTTTCAATTAAGGGTGAAAAACCAAATGAAATAGTAGGTGCTGCTAAAGCTATGCTTGAGGTTGCTGAAATCATTGACCCAGGATATGATGTTTTAGATATAGTTGGTACAGGAGGAGATAGATCTTTCTCATTTAATATTTCATCTGTATCAAGTATTGTTATAGCTTCAGCCGGAATAAAGGTTGCAAAGCACGGTAATAGAAGTGTTTCATCTAAATGTGGTTCTGGAGATTTATTTGAGTCATTAGGTGTTAAATTTGATTTTGCATCTAAATACGCTAAACCAATATTAGATGAAGCTGGTCTTATATTCTTATTCGCTCCAGTATATCATCAAGCAATGAGATTTGTTGGCCCTATTAGAAAAGAATTAGGAATTAAAACTATTTATAATATTATGGGACCACTTATTAACCCAATGAATGCTTCTTATATGGTGTTAGGAGTTTATAAAAAAGAATTAGTAAGACCAATTTGTGAAGTATTAAAGAAAAAAGGATTAAAGAGCGCAATGGTTGTATATGGATTAGATGGTGTTGATGAGTTAAGTATGGCAGATAACACATATGTTGCTGAATTCTGTAATAAAGGCGATATTATTGAATATGAATTAAATCCTATTAATTATGGCTTTAATCTATGTAAACATGATGATTTAGTTGGTGGTACACCTGATGTTAATAAGAAAATTGCTTTAGATATATTAAATGGTGTAAAAGGTCCAAAAAGAGATGTTGTTGTATTAAATAGTGCATGTGCTATTCATGTTGCAACAGGAAGAACTATTAGTGAATCTATTAAAATCGCAAATGAGTGTATTGATAGCGGTAAGGCTTTAAAAACTTTAAATAAGCTTATTGAGGTTTCAAATGATATTAGATGATATTTTAGAATCAAGAAAAAAAGATTATATTGATATCATTAATAAAAAGCCAATTGAAGAATTAATTAAGAATATTCAAATAGAAGATAATCCTAAATATAAATTTTATGATTTATTTAAGAATAATGATTTTATTTATATTTGTGAATGTAAACATAAATCACCATCTAAAGGAATTATTAAAGAAGATTATAATTATTTGGATATTGCAAAAGAATATGAAAGATGTGGTGCTTCAGCCATATCTTGCTTAACTGAACCAAAATTCTTTTTAGGTGCTGATAAGCATTTAGTAGATATAAAAAATAATGTTAGTATTCCTGTTTTAAGAAAAGATTTTATATTTAGTGAATATCAAATTTATGAATCTAAATTATTAGGTGCTGATTTAATATTATTAATTGTAAGAATCTTAAAGTTTGATGAATTAAAAAGATTTTTAGAATTGGCTCATAAGCTTGGACTTTCTTGTTTAGTTGAAACACATTCAGAAGAAGAAATAGATTTAGCTATTAAAGCAGGTGCGAAAGTAATTGGTGTTAATAATAGAAATCTAATGGATTTTAGTATTGATAATAGCTTAGCTTTAAAATTAAGAGAAAAATATAAAGATATTATTTTAATATCTGAAAGTGGTATTAAGGATAAGAATGATGTTTCATTAATAAAAAGAAGTGGTTTAAATGGTATTTTAGTTGGAGAAGCATTAATGAAATCAGACGATATTGAAAAGACTTTAAAGGAGTTTAAAAATGCTTGTTAAAATATGTGGTATTAGAAGAGAATCAGATATAACATATGTAAATGAACTAAAGCCTGATTTTATCGGATTTGTGTTTGCTTTAAATAAAACTAGAACTATTACAGTTGATGAGGCATTAAAATTAAAAAGTTTACTTAATAAAGATATTAAAGCTGTTGGAGTTTTTAGAAATAATGATATTAATTTAATTAAAGAAATAGTTAAATTAAATATAATTGATTATATTCAGCTTCATGGTGATGAAGATGATGAATATATATTAGAAATTAAAAAATTTTCTAATTTACCTATAATTAAAGCATATAGAGATTCTATTTATGCAAATTATAGATTATATGATAATTTAGATCCTGGTAAAGGAAATGGATTTGATTGGAATTTAATAAAAAACAATAAACCATTCTTTTTAGCAGGTGGCATCAATATAGATAATGTTGATGATGCCAAAAAATTAAATCCTTTTTGTATAGATGTTTCATCAAGTGTTGAAACAGATGGATTTAAGGATTATATTAAGATGAGAGATTTTATAAGGAAGTGTAAAAATGAGTGATTCAAAGTTTGGTATATATGGTGGACAATATGTTCCAGAAACATTAATGAATGCTGTACTTGAGGTTGAAGAAGCATTTAATAAATATAAAGATGATCCTGATTTTATTAAAGAATTAAATTTTTATTATAAAGAATATGTTAATAGACCTTCTTTATTATATTATGCAGAAAAGCTTACTAATAAATTAGGTGGAGCTAAAATATATTTAAAAAGAGAAGATTTAAATCATACAGGAAGCCATAAATTAAATAATGTTATTGGCCAAATATTATTAGCTAAAAGAATGGGTAAAACTAGAATTATAGCTGAAACAGGTGCTGGTCAGCATGGTGTAGCAACAGCGACTGCTTGTGCACTTATGGGTATGGAATGTGAAATATTCATGGGTGAAGAAGATACTAAGCGTCAAGCTTTAAATGTATTTAGAATGAAATTATTAGGTGCTAAGATTCATGTAGCTAAATCAGGAACTAGAGTATTAAAGGATGCTGTAAATGATGCGATGAAGGAATGGAGTAATCGTATGGATGATACTTTATATTTATTAGGTTCTGTAATGGGTCCTCATCCATTCCCAACAATGGTTAGACATTTTCAAGCTGTTATTTCAAAAGAAATAAAAGAACAAATTATGGAAAAAGAAGGTAGATTACCTGATATGGTTATTGCTTGTGTTGGTGGTGGTTCTAATGCGATGGGAGCATTCTATAATTTTATTGAAGATAAGAGTGTAGAGCTTGTTGGATGCGAGGCTGCTGGTAAAGGTATTCATTCTGGTAAAACTGCGGCTACAATTACTACAGGTAAATTAGGTGTATTCCATGGAATGAAATCTTTATTCTGCCAAAATGAATATGGTCAAATTGATGAAGTATATTCAATTAGTGCAGGTTTAGATTATCCTGGAATTGGCCCAGAACATGCATATTTAAATTCAATTGGTAGAGCTAAATATGTACCAATTACTGATGATGAGGCAGTTAATGCTTTCTTAGAATTATCTAAAACAGAAGGTATTATTCCAGCAATTGAAAGTGCACATGCTTTAGCATATTGCTTAAAGGTTGCTCCAAAGATGAGTAAAGACAAGATTATTGTTGTTAATCTATCTGGTAGAGGAGATAAGGATTGTGCTTCAATTGCTAGATATTTAGGGGAGGAGATTTTTGATGAATAATTTTAAAGATGTTTTTAGTAAAAAAGCATTCATTGGATTTATCACTGCTGGTGACCCTAATATTGAATGTACAATCAAATTCGTAGATAAAATGATTGAAGCTGGAGTTTCATTAATTGAAATAGGTATTCCATTTAGTGATCCTATCGCTGAAGGTGTTGTTATTTCTAAAGCTGATATTAGAGCATTAAAGAGTGGCACAACTACTGATAAGATTTTTGATATGATGGCTGTAATTAGAAAGAAGCATCCTGATTTTCCGTTTGTTTTTATGACTTATTTAAATCCAGTATTTTCATATGGATATGATAACTTCTTTAAAAAATCAAAACAATTAGGTATGCTTGGTATAATTATTCCTGATATGCCATTTGAAGAATCTCAAGAAGCTAAAAAGGTTGCGAAAAAATATGATCAAAAGGTTATATCTTTAATCGCTCCAACAAGTGAAAACAGAATTAAAAAGATTGCTGAAAATGCAGAAGGATTTATTTATTTGGTTTCATCACTTGGTGTTACAGGTGTTAGAAGTGAATTTAACAAGAATCTAGAAAATATTGTTAAAGAAATTAAAAAGTATACAGATATTCCTGTTGCGATAGGCTTTGGTATTTCTAATCCAGAAGCAGTTAAGAATATGTGTAAGATTTCTGATGGTGCGATTGTTGGTTCTGCAATTGTAAGGATTGTAGAAGAACATTTAGAAGATTCTTCACAATATATTTATGATTTTTGTAAATCTATGGTTGAGGCAACAAAATAAGCTAAGAGATTATTCTCTTAGTTTTTTCTTTTTATTGTTGTATAATATTTTTGTATAAGGTAGGTTTTTATATGATAGACACACATTCACATTTATTCGCAGAAGAATTTAAAGATGATTTAGAAGATTGTATTTTAAGATGTAAAGAAAACAATGTTAAAAAAATCATGCTAGTTGGTTTTTCTGATGAAACAAATTTAAAAGCTCAAGAATTATCTAAAAAATATGATATATTTTATCCTACTGCTGGAGTGCATCCAGAAGAATGCGATAGTACTTATTTAGATAAATTTAATAGATTAGTTGAATTTATAAAGAATAACAAGGTTTATGCAATAGGTGAATGTGGATTAGATTATTATTGGGATACTACATATAAAGAAGAACAAAAAATATTATTTAGATTGCAATGTGAATTAGCAATAAAAAATGATTTACCAATTATTGTTCATTCAAGAGAAGCACACCAAGATACTTTTGATATTATTAAAGCTTTTAATGGTAAATTAAAAGGGGTAATGCATTGTTATGGTGGATCGCTAGAATTAGCTAAAGAATATGTTAAATTAGGCTTTTATATATCATTAGGTGGACCATTAACATTTAAAAATGCTAAAGAACCTAAAAGAGTTTGTGAAGGAATAGATATAAATCATTTATTAGTTGAAACAGATTGTCCATATTTAGCACCTACTCCAAATAGAGGGAAAAGAAACGAATCTTCATATGTTAAATATGTTTTAGAAGAAATGGCTAAAATAAAAAATATCACAGTAGATGAATGTGATAAAATAACAACTAATAATGCTATAAATTTATTTAAAATTTATGTTGAAAATAATTAGCTCCTATGATAAAATGTAAAAGCATTTCGAGTAAATGCCCTTGCCTAGATTCCAATGCTAGGCCAAAATGACCATAAGGAGGATATCAAAATGAAGAAGTATGAAGTAATGTTCATTCTACGTTCAAACTTAGATCAAGATGCTATTAAAGCTGAAATTGAAGCTGCAAAGAATATCTTTACATCTAATGATTCTAAGGTTTTAGAAGTTAAAGAATGGGGCTTAAGAGAGCTTGCTTACGAAATTGATCATAATAGAAAAGGTTATTATGTATTAATGAATGTTGAAGCAACTAAAGAAGCTGTAAATGAATTCAATCGTATCGCTGGATATAGCGAGAAGATTATTCGTTTCATCGTTGTAAAAGATGGCGAATAATTAAGAGGTAATTATGAATAGAGTATCATTAGTAGGAAGAATAACTAGGGACCCTGAGGTTCGTTACTCACAAGTTGGAAATGCTGTATTAGGATTTACAATTGCTGTAAATAGACAACAAGTAGATGCTAATGGACAAAGACAAGCAGATTTCATTAACTGTGTTGCTTTTGGTCAAACAGCAGATTTCATTAGCCGCTATATTAAGAAAGGTTTCTTATTAGCAGTAACTGGTAGATTACAATCTAGAAATTACACAGGCAATGATAATCAAGTACATTATGTTACTGAGGTAGTATGTGATGCAGTTGAGAATTTAACTCCAAGAGATTCAAATGCTCAACCACAACAACAAAACAATAATATGAATTATAATAATAACAATAATTCATTTAGACCTCAAAATCCAACTTATAATAACAATAATAATTACCAAGGATTTAATAACCCAAGCTATGGGTCACAAAACAATCAATCATATAACTATCAACCACAAGATATTAAATCTCAAAATGAACCTGCTCAACCAGAATCATTTGGTGTTGAAGTAAATGATGATGATTTACCATTCTAATTTTTAAAAGGAGGAACTAATAATGCAACATAACAATAGAAGAAATGATCATGATGGAATTCGTCGTGGTCGTAAAAAAGTATGTTATTTTACAGAAAACCATATTGAACATATCGATTACAAGGATGTAGACTTATTAAAGAAGTTTATTTCTGATAGAGGTAAAATCTTACCTTGTCGTGTAACTGGTACTTCAGCTAAATATCAAAGAAAGTTAGCTGTAGCTATTAAGCGTGCTCGTCATATGGCTTTATTACCATTCGTAAAAGACTAATAACATAAATTGTGAAGTGACACAGTCACGCGCAAGAAAATAACATAAAACATAAGTAAGAATGACCTTGTCAACTTTGGCAGGGTCTTTTATTTTTGTTTATTCTTGACATTAGGGGATATATACCCTATAATAAAATTGGAAGGAGATGAAGAATTGCCAACTATTTCGTCGTTTTATGGCATTTTTATACTGATGCATTTGACTAGAAAGGAACATAATCCACCGCATATACATGCAATATATGGTGATTATGAAGCAACATTTTATATTGAAGATGGAGAAATATATAATGGGGAATTTCCTAAGAATGGTAAAGTATTAGTAAAGGAATTTATTTTAAAGTACAAAAATGAGCTAAAGGAGATGTGGGATAAAGAAGTTTATAAAAAACTTCCACCACTACAGTAATTATGGTAAAATCAATTAAATTAATTTTAAAAGAAGATACAACATTTGATTTATTCTTTTATGATGGGACTGTAAAAAGATATGATATATTATCATTATCAGACAAGTTTCCACAATTAAATGATTTAAAGGATAGAAAATTATTCTTAAAAGGACATTTATTAGGTTGGGGTGGAGTAGTTTGGAATGATGATTTAGATGTATCTAGCGAAACAGTATATGATGATGGAAAAGATGTTACAAATGAATATGATGACACAGACATCTTAAATATTGTAATAGGATATCAAATCAAAGAAAAAAGACTTCAAAAAGAGATGTCTCAAGAAGAATTGGCTAAAAAAGCAGGGATAGATCAATCAGATTTATCTAAAATAGAACGAGGTACTTTAAATCCATCTGTAAAAATGCTAAAAAAAATTGCTAAAGGCTTAGGTTTAAATCTTAAGCTTTCCTTTGAGTAGTATTTGAGAAAATTATTCATTTTATAAGTAATAACGACGAATTTAAAATAGATTTTTATAAAAGAGTGAGTAAATATGGAAAATAAAGAAGAATTAGAATTGCTTAAGATGTTAGATGAAGCTGAAGAAGATGTTAGAAACGGAAAAGTATCATCAATTGAAAGCACATTTGATGAGATTAGAAAGAAATTAAATACATTTGCCCTCACAAAAACAATTAATAATAAAAAATATATGCGAATTCAAGGAGAAGAATTAGCATATAAAATAAAAAAGCCAGTAGGTGTTTTCGTGTTAACTTGGAGAAGAGTAAGAGATGGCATTCATTCTGAAGAAGATAAAAATACATATTTAAGTGTAGATAAATGGTTTAAAGAAAATTTACCAGAGCCACCTTTTTATGGGGATAATAATGATAATCCATTAGGTGCGACTACTTGGTTTAAAACAGATAATTCAAGTGTAATGCTTGAGCATATTAAGCCACTATTAGATTTATTAGATAAATATAATGTTTCATATGAAATAGCTTATTCAGATAATCCAGGGAAGATAATATATGAAGATGATTATCAAGTTGGTGTTATAGATT
>CAMJOZ010000055.1 GCA_946407635.1 uncultured Caryophanales bacterium | reverse complement strand
AAAACAGCACCAACTGGTTTACCATTTGCAAATGTCTTTAAATCTGATGAATCAGCTAAAGCTAAATGGTCACCAAAATTAACTGAATTATCTGAATTTCTAAATGTTTTTACTTTAGCAATTAATTGATCCATTGAATCAACATTATCACACTTCATATTTAAAGAAGCTAAGTTCTTGAAGTCAGCATCTTCAATATACATTTCTTCTCTTGTACCAGTTGTAAACATTTGGTCCATAGTTTCTGATTGATAAATTGAAGCATCTTCATAATTACCAAATACATCATAAACTTCACCAGTACCAACTTTATAACCAACTTGGAAAATTGAATAAGCTGTACTTCCTTTATATTTATCAGCATTATAGCTAGAATCGTCTTTAGTTGAGAATCCGTTAGATTGATTATTAACATAAGACAAAATACCATAGTAATTATTATATGAATTATGATCACGAGCTAAGTCAATATTATTTGACTTATTAGTATCACCATCGATACCTCTAACACTTCTAACTGTACCATCAGTATTAAAACCAGCACAGTTATTAAATGCAGTGAATCCATTAACACTAATAACACCAGGGTTAGAGTTATCACCAACACCATGTAATTTATTATCCCAAGCTGAACAGTTCTTTACAATAACATTACCTTCCATTGTAGAACCACCAAGCTTAAATCCGATACCATCACCATTAAGTGTATTATATGTTTTAACTGAAGAATCACCAGTTTTTTCTATTTGATATGGTAAATAACCATTTTCAAATGATGCACAGTTATAAAGTACAACTGTACCAATGTCACCTGAATCAACCTTAGCGAATAAATCCCAACCATCATCTGAGTTTCTAAATGCAACGCATCCATCAAAAATATTACCATAACCAATTGTTAATTTAGCTGCGAAACCATCAGCATTTTCACCTAATGTTTCAGCATCATAGTTAGCAAATGATGTACAGTTTCTAATTATATTATATGAAGGCCATTCATCTAGTGTAGTTTCAGATGAATATCCACGACCTAATTGTAAACCTGTATCTCTATTGTTATAGAATAAACAATTATCAACAATATTATGACTACCAGCAATATACATACCATTATCACCGGCACCCATAATTTCAAGTCCATAGAAATTCCAATAATCACCATATACTTGGATACCTCTATTTGATCCATTAAATTCTTGACTTCTAAAATCAAAAATTACTCTATCATTATCACTCTTTGGTTTAACAGTAATATAATTATATTCTTCACCACTTACATTTACTTGAACTCTTGAATCATATGTGTATGAACCACCAGCAAGTAATAATGTGTCACCAGGTTGCGCTTGATCTTTAGCATTTAAAAAATTTGTAGGACTTGATTCACTCGAACCATCACCTGTTCCATTTGGAGAAACATAAACATTTTTTGTAGTTTTATCTACTTTACTACCTTCTACTTTTTTTAGTGAAGTTCCACTACCACCACTACAAGCTGTAAATAGTAATGTTGAAGCTAATGCTAAACCAGCAATACCAAAATATCTCTTTTTCATTTGCTTCACCTCACTAATCCTTTAATGTTGCTGCAACAGCACCAACAATATAAACATTACCTGTAAATTGATAAATACCAGGCTTTTCTACATCAAATACAAGTCTAGTTGGAGTACAACCATTTGCCCATGCAGAATCAGTATACTTACTATCAATTAAATATTCTTCATCAAATTCTGCTTTAGTATAATTAATATCATCATTTAATAAACGATGAATAGCAACTTCACGTTCAACATCGCTACCTGTACCATCAGTAGATGTAGCATAAATAATAATCTTACCTGCCTTAGGCATTTTAACATCAAAAGTTGCACCTTTCATTGTTATACGACAACTAAAGCTTAATCCATCTGCTTTACATGTCTTAGAAGGGTCTCTTTTCATATCTTTTGCATAGAAATAACCAGATGCATCTAGTTGTGTCTGAGCAGTAACTACTTCAGAATCAGCTGAAGAAATAGTTGTACCATCTTTATCTCTAGTAAATGAATAACCAGAAACAATATTATATTCTGTACTTGCTTTAACCTTTATAGCAACATCTAATTTTTGAGTTGTATCTTCTTTTAAAACTAAATGTGCAGTTTGATTTGAAGAAACGAATGGTGAAATACCTGAAACATCGAACAAATCATAAGAGAAATTAACAGTTTCAGCTTCTCTTCTTTCTCTTTTTATTTCGATTAACCAACCACTTAGATCTAGATCATTAAATTGAGCAGGGAATTCATTATCACCAGATGATACCTTTTTAATACTTGTAACAGGGTTAATAACATTAACTAATACATATGATGTTAAATCATTATCATATTCTTTACCATCAATTGTTAATTTTTGTCCCTTATATTTAACTTTGATCATATAAGTTCCAACTTCTGTACTATCGATAGATGATGAATCTACTTCTACATCAGAAGCACTTAATGATACTGGCTCTTGTTCAACAGAACTTGTACCGTCAGCATTTACTTTTCTTTTAATTAGATTAAACTTTAATCCGCTAACTAAATCATTAACATCAATTTCATCATCAATTAAATATTCTTTAAATCTAGTATCATCAGAATATTTAACTGACAAACCTGCATTATATTCAAGATTTGGAGTTGTTTCAAATTTAGATGATAAAACTTGAACCTTATAGTTATCTCTTCTAACAGTATCTCCATATCTTACACTAATATAAACGAAATATGTACCAATATGATTCATATCAACTTCACTATAATCAACAGAATATACTTTAGTTGAATCATTTAAATCATTCTGTAATATTTTTTCTTCCGAATCATCTGTTATACGTAAAAAGGTTCTATTAACAATTAGATTGTCATAATTAAATTTATCACCAACATAGAATACAGTTTGAGTATTTGTTGTATCAATATTAATCTGATTTAGTCTAAATTTAGTTCCTTCTTGAACATCAAAATTTACTTCACCAGTCTCACTAACATTACTACTGTTTCCGCCACCACAGCTAGATAAACCAACTGAAGCGCCAATAAAAGCAAAAGATAATAATGCTATAGCAATCCTTCTTTTTCTCATTTTTATCCTCCTTTATCCCTTTGGGATACAAATCTACTCAATAATTTTATCATTAAAGCGCTTTCAAGTCAATTACACATTTTTTATTTTTGTCATAAGAAAAAAGGTATAACCTTTTTAGATTATACCTTTATCATTTATTATTTAATACTATGGATTAAACTGCAGTATATATAATTTCAATACTATAAACTCTAACGCCTCTATCATTGCATGTTGTTCCAAATGTGTATGTTCCAGCAGTAACACCACTATAAGTTATTGTATTAGCCTTGTCAGTACCTTTTATTGAGAATGTATGATCAGCAGCTTCAGTACATGCAGTTGATTCACCATCAACGTAAGTTTCACCACTCTTTAAATAAATCTTATCAGTAGTATTAGAACCACTTGTAGAACCAACATTAATCTTTATTGTAGCAGTATAACCAGCTTCAACAACAATAGATAATTCATCAGCACTCTTTGCTAATTCAACACCATCACATCCAAATGAACCTGATGCTTTATAAGTTGCTTTATTTGCTGTAACAACTGATCCACTAATAAATTTTGGACTAGTTACAGTCTTATCTGTCTTCTTTCCAGCAACTAAAGACACATAATTTGGAACATAATTATCTAATTGATAATTCCAAACATCAGGAGCTTTTCCATCTTGAACAGTTACTTCAAAATAAATCTTTGTTTTGTTAGAAGCTTCTGTATCAGCGAAACATGCTAATGGAAGTAAAGATGTATCAAATTCTACTTCTGCATATACTTTTCCAGCTGTACCTAATGCAACTGATTTATATACTTCATCTGAATAAACATCTTTATCTTCTGCATCTTTACCTTTTGTAGTATAGTATTTAATTGTTACATATGCAGGATCAACACCATAGAATACAGTATTAGTATTATCCATTGTAACTTTTGCATAACCAAGAAGATTCAAATCAGTATTCTTTTGGACAGTTAATGTTGTATATGGAGATGCTAATTCAAATTTAGTACTCTTAGAATATGTAATGTCATAAGCTTTTGAATAACCACCAACTGTTACTTGAACTTTATAAGTTCCAGCATCTGTTAATTCAGTAACTTGAGTTTCACCTTTATATAATGCAAATGTACAATCTGCAATAGCAACTGGGTTACCAGGAACTTCATCTTTTGTAGATGTAACAGTTAATCCATCAGTAATAGCATCTAAGTCAACATGACCTGCAGACATAATAGAATTATCCAATACTTCACTTTCATAAAATACTGTTCTAGTTGGACTAAATGCTAAATCAGTAATTGGAGCATCAGGATTAAATTGTGGTTCATATAAACTTACAATGAAGTTATAAATATTAACACCACCACCTGTTGTTGAGTTAATATAATATTCACCTGCATTTAAGTAGAAATCAAATACACGCATTACTTCTTTATCACCATCATCAGTAACAAATTCACATGCTTGTGGATCTTTTTCAGACTTAGTTGTATCAACATTAGTAACCTTAATACCTCTACCAATATCACCCTTAGCATATAATCTTAAATCAGCATCAGTATTAACAATAATCTTAATAGCACCATCAGCTGTACCAGTATTTACTTGTAATCTTGAACCATATTCAACACTATTATATGTTGCAGCTACAGAATTATTATTACTATCAACTTGTTGATATTTTACCTTAGCACCAGTCGCAACTAATCTAGCCTTACCTTCAGCTAATGAAGCAATTTCTTCGTTAGCAGTTAAACCAACATTAGCTTTAGTTAAACTTTTTGCTGTACCATATTGATCTGGACCAAATGCATAATCAGTAATAGTTTCAGCTTTTGCAGTTACTTTAAAATCAAATTTGTCAGTTTTTTGACTTGCATTACCCTTAACAGTTGCTGTATAGAAACCAACAGTTGTAAATGGTGCAGTAGCATCAACAGCTTGACCATTTTCATCTTCTAATGTAATTGTATATTTATCAGCAGATAATACTACATCATCATCTTTAGTATGTAATTCAGTTACAATTAAACCAGATGCATCAAAAGTATCGCCTTTCTTATATCTTGTCTTATATGTACCAGTTAATTCAATACCAGTAACCATATCTTTTTGTTCCCACTTAGCATAAAGTGTTCTATCTTCAGTAATTGGCTTAGTAAAATCCCATGCATTAGTACATGCTTTTTCCTTATACCAGCCCTTGAATTCATAACCAGTTCTAGTTGGATCAGTAGGCTTAGTAACAGGTGTATTCTTATCAACCTTTGCATCGACAATATTGTTTCCACCTTGTGTATCAAACTTAACTGTGAACTTATCGCCCTCAGTTTCACCTGCTGGATCACCTTCACCACTATTATTAGAATTACCACCGCATGAAGATAAAGCAAATATAGATGCTGCAGTTAAAGCAATTCCTAATAAAATTCTTTTCTTTTTCATTTTAAATCTCCTTCTTTTATTAATAAATAGTATGTTGAAAACGCTTTATCAACAATCAAAAGAATTATAGCATAATTGTTATTCTATGTAAAGGACAAGAAAAACAAAAAAAGAGGAAAATTTTATTCTTCCTCTACCTTATTTTTCTTAAATTTATTTGCTATTTTATCAATAAAATTTGTGATTTGTTTATTAAATATAAAGCATAATCCAGCAAATATAGCACTTAATGATGCTAAAATAATTGCTATAGTATAGTCACCAGTAAAAAGCGCATCGCCCATATAAACACTAACTAAAGTCATTGGTATTCTAGCAAAAAAACTAATTAAAACAAAATTCCTAAATTTCATTTTTGTAAATGGTGAAACAAACGAAACAATATCCTTTGGCATTGCTGGTATCATTAAATAACCAAAAATCAATACTTCTGTTCTAGTTTCATTTTCTAATAATTTTGAATTTTTAATTTTTTCTGGATCAAAAAACAATCCAACAAATTTAACACCTAATAACTTAACTAATAAATATACAATTATTGATCCTAATGTTTGACCAACCAAACAAATTAAAAAAGCAATAAAAGGATTAAATAACATTCCTGCAACAACAACAATAGGTCCACCTGGAATAACAGCTAAAACAGTTTGAACTATAGAAGCCGCAATAATTATTAAAGAAGAATAACCACCATAGCTTCTTATTTTTTCTACCACTTCATTACGATATACTTCATCAGTTGTTACTCTCGCAAAATATGGATAAAGCTTAATTGTTGTAAAAACAACAGCTGCTAAAAACAAAACCATTATTATTGATGAAATGATTATTCTTATTCTTTTTAATTTTTTCTTTTGTTTTTCATCTAATTCTTCCATAAAAATTCATCTCTTATTTCAAATTCTTTTAATTCATTATTATATGGATCATTATATGACAAATAATAACTATTTAGCATTAATCTATCAAAATCATCTTCTATACCATACATTTTATCACCACAAATAGGATGATTTAAATATGATGCTGTTAATCTAATTTGATGAGTTCTACCAGTTTCTAATACGAATTCAACTAATGATAAATTATTATATTCTTCTAAAACCTTATAATTAGTTATAGCTATATCTCCATCATCAGATATTATTCTTTTATTTGTATCTCCTCTTTTAATTTTGATAGTTATTTTATCTTCTTTCTTATCAAAAATTCCATGACATATAGCATGATATTTTCTAGTCATATGTAAATGTGTTGGAGATAATCTGTATGCAAAATCTGGATTTTTGGCTACTAATAATAAACCACTTGTATCATAATCTAATCTATTCAAAATAGATATATTTAACTCTTCATTTTTATTTTTTAAATAATATAAAACTTCTTGATATAAAGAATGAGGATTAATTTTAGTTGGAATAGTTAATAATTTTGTTCTTTTATTTATTATTAACGCATTTAAATCCTCATATATAACATCTATATTACCATCATATAAAGGCCAATTTATATCAGGTTCTTTATTGATAATAATTAAAATATTGTCACCTTTATTTATTATCTCATAAGTCTTAGTTAATTTATCATTAACATATATTAATGCATTATATCCTTTTAAATGCCTATAAAGATGTCTAGACATATGTAATTTTAATTCTTCAGATAATCTTATATTATCATTTTCACATTTAAATTCTAGTTTCATAAAAACATTTTAACATAAAATTTAGTTCTTTAATATATCAAAATTATTTGATATAATATTTTTAAGGTTAAAACGATTTAAAAGGGGGAATTTATCTATGGCAGATATTATTAATGAAGCCCAGAGATGTTTAAAATGTAAAAAGCCAATGTGTAAAGAAGGCTGCCCAGTTAAAACTGAAGTGCCTTTAGTTATGCAATTATTATTAGATGGTAAAATAGATGAAGCTGGTGAAGTATTATTTGAAAATAATCCACTTACAGCTTTATGTTCTAGAATATGTCCACATGAAAAGAATTGTATGGGACATTGTGTTTTAAATAGAAAAGGAATGCCTATTAAATTTTACGAGGTCGAACAATATATATCTACTTTCTATTTAGAAAAAGCAAGACTTAAAAAAGTTGAACCAAATGGATTCAGACTTGCTGTAATAGGTGCTGGACCTGCAGGTATTACTTTAGCTATCATTATGGCTAAAAAAGGATATAAGGTAACAATCATAGATTCAAAAGATAAAATTGGCGGAGTATTAAGATATGGTATTCCAGAATTTAGATTACCAAAATCATTACTTGATAAATTATTAATGAGAATGTATGAATTAGGTATTTTATTTAGACCTAATACATTAATTGGACCAACAGTTACAATTGATGATATGTTTAGAGATGGCTATGATGCAATCTTCATCGGTACTGGTGTATGGAATCCAAATAGATTAAAGATACCTGGAGAATCATTAGGTAATGTTCATTTCGCAATTGATTATTTAAAGAACCCAGATTCTTATGATAACTTAGGTGATCATGTAGTAATAATTGGTGCTGGTAATGTTGCGATGGACGCTGCGAGAACTATCTTAAGAAATTCTGATGCTAAAGTTGATATCATCTTCCACCGTGGTAGAGAGGATGTTACAGCTCTTGAGGAAGAATTAAGATTCGCTGAAATAGATGGTGTTCATATGAATTATTATCTAAATACAGTTAGAATTGAAGATGATGGTATTATTGTTGAACCTGTAATTAAGGAAGAACATGAGGACGGAACTGTTGAATATAAAAATGATGAAACAAAACAATTCAAATTCAATTCTTCTTCTGTTATTATCGCAATAGGTCAAGGACCATTATCAAATATTGTTAAAAATAATAAACAAATTGAAACAACAAATAAAGGATTAATTGAAGCTTCTGAAACTGGTAAAACAACTCGTGAAGGTGTATACGCAGCTGGAGATGTAGTATCAGGTGCTAAAACTGTTGTTCAAGCTGTTGCGGCAACAAAGCTTGCAGCGATAGAAATTGATAAATACGTTAAATCTAAACATGGTATAACTGAATAAAAGTTCAAAGGACTATTCAAATACGAATAGTCCTTTATTATTTACTAATTAATAAATTAAAATTTAAATCGTTAATTTTTCTTTTTTAATTTTTCTCAATATATTAACACCACGTTCTATCAGATCTGTTTCAATACTAATATTTTTTGATTCCAAAATTCGATCAATTGCTTTTTTAGGATCAAGCGTATGGTAAATATAATATAAATTTCTCATTTCTGTGGAATTACATATTTTATATATTTTTTTACTTGGAGTTTTATATAATATATTCCAATATCTATAAATATATCCTATCCATGATATTTCTTCTAGTCCAAATTTTGAACTACCATATGATTTGTTTTTATATTCATTATTAATCTCTTTAATTATTTTTTTATAATCATCAGATTCATTCAATATTGACATATTATCAAATCTTTTGGCAACATTAGAGTTCATAAATCTTCTAATGAAAATTGAAGAACTTTCACCCATAGTTAATGAATATTCAAAAATATTTGCTTGTAAATCACATAATAATAACTCATCTGAATTCATATTAATCACGTATAATCAATTTAGATAGGTTTGATATCTTATTGATTACTTTTCCTTTC
>CAMJOZ010000054.1 GCA_946407635.1 uncultured Caryophanales bacterium | reverse complement strand
AAATTTCCAGACCTTTTATTTTATTAGAACCTCTATTTCTGTATCCTCTAAATATGTTAATTTTGAATCGATTTTATATTTATATAAATCCTCATTTAATTTATCATATAATTCTTTATCTATAGATGCGATAATAATTATATCCTGATTAAAAGATGTATCGATTATATTAATGTAATTAATTGTTTTTATTAATGTGTTATATCCTGAATAAGATAATGTTAAGCTAAATTTAATTTGAGGCTTTGTATCATATAATTTAGCAAGCTTTAGGCATTCACTAACTGAAGAAGAATATGCTCTAACTAATCCACCAGCTCCTAATAATATTCCTCCAAAATACCTTGTTGTGATGGCTAAGATATTAGTAACATTGTTTTTTTCTAGTACATCAAGCATTGGGAATCCAGCTGTTTTAGATGGTTCTCCATCATCTGATGCTTTTTTTATATCTCCGTTATCTCCAATTATATATGCATAACAATTATGAGTAGCGTCATAATATTTTTTTCTTGTTGAAGCTAAAATATCATTTACCTCATCAACATTATTAACTCTATATAAATGTGTTATAAAAATAGATTTATTTATAATAATTTTATTCTCATATTCTTCATTAATTCTATACATTTTAACACCTATAATAATAATTCTAGATTATTATATCATAAATTTTATTATAAAAAATATAATTTGTGGCACATTTGTTGCACTTGAAATGTTATATTAAAGACACTATAAATAGATTAATAAGAAGCGATTTATTATTAATATTAAAAAAACGGAGGAAAAATTATGAAATTAAAAAGAATATTGTTAGCTTTAGCAGGTGTTTTAACATTTTCATTAGCTGCTTGTTCACAAGCTGAAGGAGGAAAAACTCCAGATTCAGGATCTGGTGACTCTGGATCAAGTGATTCAGGTTCTGGTGATTCAGGACAAACTCAATCAAGTGCATTATCATTTATGGGTAATAACAAAATTAGAGTTGATATTTTTGGCAATTTAGGTGTTACATTTAATTATGGTAGTGAAGCTGTTGTTAGCGGAAGAGAAATTACAATAGTTAATAATCAAGCATTTAGTTATAGTGGTACATCAGTTGTTGATAAGATTAATTATATTGCTTATATTGAAAAAGAAACAGGTTCATCTACAGAGTGGCATGAGGGATTAGATTGTGAATATTTCTTAGACACTGTTTTACCTACAAACAAATTTAATGGTATTAAGAAGATTTATATTGCTATATCAATTGGTGAAGTACAATGGACTACAGGTTTAAGTGCTGAACTTGATAATAATTTCAATAGATATAAGATATAATTTATTTAGCTGCTTAACTTAATGTTAAGCAGTTTTTTAAAAAGGGAGGAATCTCATGAAAAAATTATTAGTTTTATATTAATATTGTTTTTAAGTGTATTTTTAGTTTCTTGTAATAAAAACAATAAACAATACTTTTAAAGAAGGAGAATATATAATCATAAGTACAATTTGATTATACTAGAAAATATGAAAAAATTATTATTATCGTCTTTATTACTACCAGTATATTTTATCGCTTTAAGCGGATGTAGTAATAATTCAGCAAAGGAATCAAATAAGTATAATACTGAAACAATACACCAGGTATCATTATTACAAGGGTTAATGCTTGGGGATTATTATGGAAGCGTAACTGTTAAAGAATTAAAGAGTATGGGAAATATTGGTATTGGTACATTTAATAGCTTAAATGGTGAATTAATATTAATTGATGGAATTTGTTATCGCGCAAATGAGTCATTAGAATTAGAAGTAGTTAGTGATGATGAAACTGTACCATTTGCGGATGTTACATTCTTAGATAATGATTTAAGCTATGAATTAAATGGTTTAAATAGTATAGAAGAGCTAAAATCCACTTTAGATAGCAAAGTTAAAGAGCTTGGCAATAATCGTTTTTATATGCTTAGAATAGATGGATTATTTGATGAGATATATTTTAGAAGTGAGAAAAAACAATCTTTACCATATAAGCCTTTAAATGAAGTATTAAAAACAGATCAAACATTTAAAAAAATGACTAATACAAATGGAAGTATAGTTGGATTATATACACCAAATTATATGTCTAATTTAAATGCGGTAGGATGGCATTTCCATTTTGTTACAGAGGATAGAAGAAGTGGTGGCCATGTATTAAATGCTGATTTAGGTAAATGTAATATTACATGGGATTATACAGATTCATTTAATATGTATTTACCAGATGGTGAATTCTTTAATTCATTAGATTTAACAGTTGATCAAGATGAGGCTATTAAAGAGGTTGAACAAGGAAATTAATTAAATTCCGCTATAAACAGTTTTTTTAAAAAATTCCATTATCTTTAATGTCATTAATAGATGATATATTAGCATTAAAAAAAGAAGCCAAAAGAAATGGCTTCAATAGTATAACCGAATACATTAAATATTTAAGGCAATCATTATAATAAGTGATTGTCTTTTGCTTTATATAAAAAGAAAAAAGTTAAACCTAAATATTGGCTTAACTGTGTATTTATAAATGGCAGGGGCATCAGGATTCGAACCCGAACCAGAGGTTTTGGAGACCCATGTGCTACCATTGACACCATGCCCCTATTTATATTCGACTTCTAAATTCTATCATAAGGAAATATTATTTTCAAGATTTTTTGATAAATAGTTATTAATAATTATTAATAAACTTTGTTGTATAATTTTTTTAAATATAGTAAAATATAATATATATTTTTCTATAGGAGATGATGCTTATGACAACCTTCATTTTATGGGTACCAACACTAATATTTGTCTTAATGGTTTTAATGGCAATTATTATGGGCGTTGTTAGAGGTTTTAGAAAAAGTTTAATATTGTTTATTCAAGCAATTGTTGCTTTTGTTATAGTGTTAATTGCTTATTTAATAATAGTTAATAATAAATCTACTGATACTTGGGTTGTTTCTATGCTTAAAAATTTTGGCTTAGATTTGAATAATGCATTTGGTGTATCTTCAGAATATAAATCATTAACTGAAATATTAGCTCACGCTATTATTAATAATATGGCTAAAAATGATACTGGTAAATTAATAGAATTAGTTATCACTGATAACATGAATTATATTTATACATTAGTTAATTTCATTTATCATATTATTTTTGCGATTGTTGGCTTTATTGTATTCTTTATTCTTGATTTTATTTTCTATATTATTTATCTTATTTTTTATCCAGAAAGAAGACATAAGAAGAAAGTTATTGAAAAGAAAGGTATTAATGATTATAAGAGTCATAGAATATTAGGACTAGTAACTGGTGCGGTTAGAGGATTAGTTGTTGGTTTAGTGTTCTTAAGCTTCTTAGGTTCTGTTTTATATGTTGTAGCTGGTGGTACTGGTGAAAACAAATATAAAGATACTACATTAGGTTCTGATAAAACATCTCAAACCTTCTATTCAATTTATACAACTACAGGTTCTTATGGATCTACAGGTATATATAAGGTTTTAAATAGCTTAAAGGATTCAAATGGTGTTCCTTATTATCTAGCTATTTCTAATATAGTATTCTCTGGCAAATTAGAGGATGAAAATTTTGGTATTAATCAAGATGTTCATTTTACAGAAGAATTTGGTGATTATATTGGATTAATTAGAGAAACATTTGATTTAATATTAGAAATTAATCCAGATATTTATAATAATATATCATTTAGTTCAAATGGTGGATCTACAAATATTGGTTTTGATCAACAAGCTTTAATTGATGTATTTAAAACTGAAGAGTTTAAAGATGGATTCGATAAGATTGTAGAAGGATTTAATGAAAATATCTATTTCTTGAACTTTGGATTAAGTATGGTTGATTCAGTTGTTCAAAATGTAGATGAATTAGTTAAGAAGGATGATTCATCACAAGGAATAAATGAAGATGTCGCTGAAATAATCAAAGTGTTATTTAAAGAAGGATATAAATCTCCATATATTCCAGGAGATACTAATAGCGAAGCAAACAAGCAAGTTATTAAATTAAATCAACTATTAACTAAAAAGGATATAGCTAATATTATTAAAGCAGCGTTTAGCTTATTATCTACACCTAAAGAAGCTACAATGACTGAATTAATTAAAGTCTATAGTGATTCATTAGTTCCAGTAATTGAGAACTTATCAATTTTACAAGATGAAAGAAAAGAAGAAATTAATCCTGTATTAGTAAGATTATTTACAGCTATAGATAATATGAGCCTTAAGAAGAGAAATCCTGAAAATTATGATACATTAGAAAAGGTTCAAAAGAGTGCTAATGAAGGTGTTGAATGGTCTAAAGAAATAAGAAATCTAGTAGGCACTGCTGATAACTTAGTAACATTAATATCTAATGTTGGTTCTAAAATAACTGATTCAAATTCATTTACAGCAGATTTAATAGTAGAAGCTGCTTTTGATATATTTAATCCAGCAGATCCAAATTATGAAGAAAATAGTACTCAATATAATGGAATCGAAAATGTATTAAAGAAATCAAAGGTTCTAGGTAAGCTTTTAGGATTATCTATTTCAGAAGATTTTATTAAGAATTTAATTAAATCTAATTATGAAAATGCATATATACCAACAAATATCAATTACGTTGATGTATATAATGGTGATGTCTTAGTTGAAAAAGGTGAAACATCTGCGTTATTAGATTCAATTAGAGCTATATTTAGTAATCAAAATAATAAAACAGCCATCTTAAATATATTAAAGGCTGAAGATACTTACGCTTTAGTGACAAGTATAATTGATTTATGTAGATCATTAAATACTCCTGATTCAACATCAAATAAACCAATTGATTATTTATTATCATCTAAGATTTTATCTGCGACATTATCTAGTGTAATTCTAGGAAAGAAAGATTTCTCTAGTGATTTTACAATTTATATTCCAGATAGTTCATATGAATATCAAGATGATTTAAGATTAGAATTAATTAAAACAACTGAATTAAAGGGCTTAATCTCATTAATACCTGACACATTAGATTTACTTAAGGATTTCTTGAACCCTGATTCAGAGGACTTCCAAAAATTTGATAAGGTAATTGATAAATTTACTGATGATGTTATTGATATGATAGGAGATAATAATATTCTTGAAGGAACAATCTCAGACTTTATTAGAAGAAAAGTTGAATCATCAAATAGCTTCGATTTACCTAATAAGCTTTTAACAACCGATGATTGGGTAACACTAGATGAATTACCTAATGCATTAAGAGGTATTAAGGCAATCGGTGGATCTTTCACTGATATCTTAGCTGGTAATGCTGATTTTGTTAAGACTTTAAATAGTGATAAGATTGATAGAATTTATAATTCTGAATTATTAAAATCTGTTATATCAAGAATGTTAAATAATGTATTTAAGGGTAAAAACATTATTGATAATGAAGTATTAAATGTAATTATTACTGAAGATGAATTCCATGATACTGTAGCTGATAAGGATGAAATTAAAGCATTAGTCAATGGATTAAATGAAATTGATTTAAGCTTAAATCTTGAAGGTAGTGACATGAATAATGTAATTACTGATAAGATTAAATTATTCAATAATGATTCAACTACTGATCCAACCAGAAAGAAAATTGATGTTTTATATGATTCATTAATTGTTAGATCTTTATATTATAAAACATTAAGTGGTATGACTGGTGATGATAAGTTCTTAATCCTTGATGAGGATGCAGTAGAAAAAGCAGTATTTAAGACAAATCCAACTAATATTAATCAAATAACATTAGTAGAAGCTAAAGCTTTAACTGATTTCACATCAAGCTTAGGAGATTCATTTGATTTCGGTAGTGTATCTATGGAAAATGTTATTTTAACTGATGATGTTATTACTGCAATGTCTAATTCATTAATTATTAGAAGATCAACTACTAAAGTAATTACTGATTCTGAAGATATTAAGATTATTAGTAATGATTATGCTGATAACAAGATTGTTAAAGAAGAATTCGTTAATTTCTTTAAAGGATTAAAGGATGGTTTAGATATTACAAACTTCTCAACTATTTCTGCAGATGATGTTCATAGACCTACAGAAACTACTAAGAGAAATGCTGTATTAAACTCTAATATCTTAAAGGCAACTATCTCATCTAAGATTAATTTCAATGATGAAGATGTATATGTTCCAGAAACTGATATTGTTTCTACAACAGATTATAAAAATCAAACATTAATTATTCTTACTAATACTGAATTAAATGCCTTCTTAGACGCAATTGATATTATTCAAACAGATCCTAATTCATTTGATTGCGATGTAAGTATTTCTAAGTTACAAGCAATGGATTCAACTAGTAGAGATAAGGTATTAACAAGCGATATCTTTAGAGTTGTTATATCTAATATCGATGTTGTTCATACATACGCAGAAGCTAATAGTATATCTCAAAGTGGTGAAACTATTGTTAATCTTACAACTGGTGTTATTGATACTACAAGATATATTTATTCTAAGACAAATCTTGAAACAATCATTGAATCAATCTAATTAAATAATTATTAAATCTCAGTTCATATTGGACTGAGATTTTTCTTTGGTATTCTTGAATGATTATTATAAATATAATAAAATATTTATAAGAGTTATTCTATTTTTGTATTTTTTAGAATGGAGTGAGTATTATATGGTTGTTGAATCAAAAAAGGCTTTAAAATGGCTTTTAGAGGGCAATAAGGATTATATTGATGCTAAAAGAAATCACAAAGGTGATATATCTAAAGAAAAAAGATTACATACTCATCAACATGGGCAAAATCCGTATGCAGTTGTAATATGCTGTTCTGATTCAAGAGTAATTCCAGAAAATATATTTATGGCTGGTATAGGTGATTTGTTTGTTATTAGACTTGCAGGTAATGTTGTTGGTGATTTTGCGTTAGGTTCAATAGAATATGCAGTGAGCCATTTGAATACTAAATTAGTATTAGTAATGGGTCATACTATGTGTGGTGCGATTCATTCTGCGATTATTGATCATCATGAAAGCTTTATTTCTTCAATAATAAATGAAATACAATCATGTATTGGTGATTGTAAAGATAATACGATTGCTTCAATATTAAATGTAAAAAATACAATTAATAAAATAAAGAAAAGTGAAATAATAAATGAATTATTAGAAAATGATGTAAAAATCGTTGGTAGTATTTATCATACACATTCTGGAGAAGTTGAAATATTAAAATAGGTGTAATATGAATGTTATAGATGAATTATTAAAATCTAAGGATTTAGAATATAAAGCTTTTCAATCTAAATTAATACCTAATATTGATTCTAGTACTATGATTGGTGTAAGAACTCCAGAATTAAAAATTATAGCTAAGAATTTATATAAAAATAATGATTATGAATTATTCTTAAATTCTTTACCTCATAATTATTATGAAGAAAATATTATTCATGGTTTAGTTATATCTGAAATAAAGGATTATGATTTATGTATTAATTATATTGATAAGTTTTTACCATATATTGATAATTGGGCTGTATGTGATCAAACTAATCCTAAAGTATTTAAAAAACATAAAAAAGAAGTAATTATTAAAATTAATGAATGGATTAAATCGAAAGAAGTATATAAAATAAGATTTGGTGTAAAGACATTGATGAATTATTTTTTAGATGATGATTTTAATAAAGATTATTTAAAATTACCATTAATAATCAAAAATGATGATTATTATGTTAAAATGATGATTGCTTGGTTTTACGCAACAGCCTTAGCTAAACAATATGATGAAACAATTAAAATAATTGAAAGTAATGTGCTTGATATTTTTATTCACAATAAAATAATTCAAAAGGCTATAGAAAGCTTTAGAGTAACTGATGAGCATAAAAAGTATTTAAGAACATTAAAAAGGTAGTTTATGTTTGATCCTAAATGTGATAAATTTCCTTATCCTATGGATACAGGAAGTCATTATTTAAATGTTAAATCAGAAATAAATTTAAATTTAGATGAAAATTATAATTATATAGATGAATCTAAAAAATTCACAAAGAAATTAAAATGGTTTAGATTTGTTTTAAGATTAATTGTTTTTCCTATGACTAAAATAAGATTAAATCTTAAAGTTAAAGGAAGAAAGAATCTTAAAGAATATAAAGAATTATTAGCTAATGGCTGTATAACAGTTTGTAATCATGTCCATATGTGGGATTTTTTAGCAATAATGTATGCTTTAAGAAAGACTAACATTAAGTTTTTAGCATGGAAAGAGAATATGGAAGCTTCTAACAGAAATTTAGTTAAGCTTGCTGGAGGTATTCCTATCCCTGATGGTAATATGAAGGGCTATGTTAAATTTTATAAAGAAGTAAATAATTATTTAAATAATAAAGGATGGCTACATATTTATTCTGAGGGAAGTATGTGGGAATTTTATAAACCAATTAGACCATTTAAGGATGGAGCTTCTCATTTTAGTATAAAATCAAATAAGCCTATTTTACCTCTTGCGATATCATATCGTAAGAATGGATTTATTAGAAAATTATTTAAATCTCCAGCATCGCTTACAATTAATATTGGTAAGCCAATAATGCCTATATTAGATAAGCCTTTTAAGGAAGCTAAGGATGAATTAACTATAAAAGTTCATAAAGTAATATGCGAAATGACTGACAATTATAATAACATTTATGAACCAATCTATAATAACAGTAAAAGAATAGATTATTATACAGATAAATATGGTAAAAATTATAAAAAATCTTGGTAATTTTTTAAAATAAAAATGGCTTAGGTAAAATATTTTTTTGTTATGCAACCAAAAGTTGCGCAAATTCAAACTAGAATTGGTAGAGGCAACTTGCAATTATTTCTATAATAAGGGTGTAAATTCAAGGAGGAAAGAAAATATGAATATTGAAATTGCATCAAGATTACAAAAATTAAGAAAAGAAAAAGGCTATTCACAAGAAGAATTAGCTGATAAGCTTGGTATATCAAGACAAGCTATATCAAAATGGGAGAGAGCTGAGGCATCACCTGATACAGATAATTTAATTATGTTAGCTAAATTATATAATGTATCATTAGATGATTTATTAAAATCAGATGAAGAATTAGAAGAATTAAGAAAAGAAAAGGTAGAACAAGAATCTTCTAAACAATTTAAAGAAGGAAT
>CAMJOZ010000053.1 GCA_946407635.1 uncultured Caryophanales bacterium | reverse complement strand
AGGTATGGTGAGTGACCAGCGAACAAATGACAGGGACGGATGTGCTGGCGCTTGAGCAGGGAATATACCTGCGCTCGGGGGATTTGGAGATGCAGGTGGTAGGCGTGGTAGATGAAATTTCAGATGAGTTTAGCTGGCATTTTTTTGGATTATCAATAGTGCCTGTTAATCAAGCAGTTCACGCAACTTATATAGCATCTATAAAAGAATGTATGGAAAATAGGGGATCAACTCCTATTACCATATCAGTTGATTATTCTGTTGAAACAAATAATAAGGTTTCATTTTCTCATTCCGGAACAATATCTGGTGGTGCGTCAGGTTCAATTAGTAAAATAAAGGCTGATGTTAGTGCTAAAACTTCAGTTGAATATTCTAAATCTAGTTCTCAATCTATAAAAGAAAAAAGAACATTAGATATAATCGTTGAGCCTAATAGCCAATATATGGTTGTCACTAAGGGGACATTAAATGTTACTAATGGTATGCTTGCTTCATATAGCTTTGGAATTAAGATGGGTGAAGGCTGTTATGAATTTGTTACACTTGAAAGTCAATATGCTGCGCTTGAAAAGAGGTTAATAGAAGAATGAGAAAAATAATTATCATTGTTTATAGCTTCTTAATTACAGCTTTAACAATCACAACTATATTAGGTTCAATGAAAAATGCTGATATTAAATTTTTTACATTACCTGAAAATTATTCATATGTATATAAAAGTGATAAATACATAACATTAAATATTTATTCTAAAAGTGATGAACCATTAATTATGTATCCTGAGGTAAATAGTTATCAAATCAAATTAGATAATATTAGCTATCAAATAGAAGATGTTAAGACAGATGGATATAAAAAGAATAATTATTATTTAGTTAAATTAAATTTAAAATTACCTAAATTTGATAAAGAAGAATTTAATTCAGATTCTTTTAATTTAATTATTAGAAATGGTTCTTATGAACTTGAATTATTTATGGGTACCTTATCTATATTAAATCCAATTAATTATAAAAAGGGAGTAATTAATCATTTAGAAGGTTCATATTCTAAATTGTTTAATTATTTAGATTTAGTTGGTTTAAATATTGAATTTGCTTCTAATGGTAATTTCTTAAAGAATTTTAAAATAGGTTATTATAATCAAGGTTATTTATCAAAAGCTATATTTGACAAATATTATGATAATGAAATGAATATTAATGATTTAAATAATTATGATCCTAAAAGGAATGAATTAAATAATCCTATAGGAATGAAATCAAATAAAATGTTTATTCCTATTTCTAATAAGAATGAATATTTAGTAAGAAATAGCTATTTAACATATCAAATAGATGATGAATTATATTATTTTAGTGAATTTAGCTTTATGATTACTGATCCTGATTTTAATTCATATAAAAATAAGATGAAAGAAGGTAATCTTAAAAATGCTTAAGCTTAATAACATAACCAAAAAATATAAAGAAAATATAATTTTAGATGATATAAGTTTCGATTTTTCTAATCCAGGCTTATATATCCTTAGAGGTATAAATGGTAGTGGTAAATCTACAATTATTAAAATAATATCTGGTATTATTTTTAAATCAAAAGGAAAAATAGAAAATGATTTAAGTGTTAGTTATTTACCAGATAAATTCATTATGCCTAAATTGATGAAGGTAAAAGATTATGTTATAGAAATAACTAATAAAAATATTTATAAGGAACTTATTGATTATTATCAATTGCCTTTAAATAAAAGAATTGGCGATTTATCAAAAGGTAATTTACAAAAATTAGGATTATTACAACTATTTTATAATGATTCTGATTGTTATTTATTAGATGAACCATTAGATGGTTTAGATGATTTTGCCAAAAATTTATTTAAAGAAAAAATAAAAGAAAAATTAGATTTAAATAAAATAATAATTATGTCATTACATGATGAATTTATATTAGATGAATATAACATAAAGACTTTATATTTAGAAGGAGGAAAGATTAAAAATGAAGAAGAATAATATTATTAAATTATCATCATTATATTTAAATTTTTCTTTTCAAAAAGTAACTATAATTGTATTTTCATTATCTTTAATTTTAATGACTACATTTATGTTTATTATTTCTAATCCATGGATTACTAATGAAGAGTATTTATTAAATTATGAAGGATTTCATGATAATTATTTTAGATTATCATTATTAATAATTGAAATTTTTAATGGAATTATAATAGCATCATTTATTATCACATTAATTATTAATGCTAATTCATTTGATTTTTTATTTATTTCAAATAATAAAAGAATGTATTTATCAATATCTAAAATAATAACTTTATTATTAATTTTATTTGCATTAACATTATTTGAATTTATTATTTTAAATGTTGTTGCGTTAGCTAGATATTCTTTATACAAAATAAATATAAATTCTATATTAATATTATTGTTTATATTTTTATCAATGATATTTGAGGCAGGCTTATCAATGTTATTGACTACATTGGTTAATTCAATATTTATACCAATGATTATATTATTTGTAGGAATAATCATAAGATTGTTATCGAGCTCATTTCCTAAGATAGAAGAAATAACTTCCAAAATATTTCCTATAATTAATATAAGTGGCACAGATATTATATTTAATTCATATTTAGCAACACCTATTTTATCAATATTATTTTATATAATATATGTGTTTTATTATAATATTAAGGATTTAAAAGATTAATGAGAATTATATTAAAAAAATTATTTGGTATGTTTAATCATTTTAGAAATAACTATAATGAAAAAGCATATCCTAATATTCATAAATTTGTAAAAATAGATGCGGATTATACATCTGATGAATATAAACAAAGAGTCAGATAATTAGGTTTTACAAAATATGAAACAAATTTAATTATTAAAGGTATTAAAAAAATATTTAATAATGATAAAGCAACTGAGTTAGAAGGTTTCTATGCTATTGATAGAAACACAAAAACATGGTATTATTTTCGTAGAAAGTAAGAAAGGTGGTAATTAATTATGGGTGATCATAACGATAAAATTATATCTGAATTAGTTGAGCTTGAAAAACAATATGGTGACTATGAAAAAATGCCATCAGAAGTTCAAAAAAAGTATCGTGAATTAGAGTTTGAATTAGAGTTTACTGAATAATGATAAATAAATTTTTTACAAAGCAATAAAAATTATTGACATATTTCAATCTATAGTTTATAATAATCGAGGTTAAGATAATATGTGGAAAGAAGAAACGCCCGTTTCTCGCCTGATTGATTAAGTTGATAGGCAAATGGCTACTAAATGATTGTTAATTTATTTTAGATTATAAGAGGGCGTTTATGTCCTCTTTTTTGTTTTAACACTTTTAGGGGGTGTTTTGTATTAACAAGCAAAAAAAACAAGACGAAACTTTAGTAAATGAATCTATTAATGCTAAAGAAATGTTAGTTATTACTGACGAAGGAGAAAAGCTTGGTGTATTAACAAAAGCTAAAGCTTTACAACAAGCAGAAGAAAGAGGTTTAGACTTAGTATTAGTTTCACCTGATGCTAATCCACCAGTTGCTAAAATGATGGATTATTCACGTTTCCGTTTTGAACAACAAAAGCGTCAAAAGGAAATGAAGAAGAAACAAAAGGTTATGGTTGTTCAAGAGATTCAATTATCTCCAACAATTGAAAAGCATGACTTTGATACTAAAGCTAGAAAAGCTAAAACTATTCTTGATAAAGGTAATAAGGTTAAAATCACATTAAGATTTTATGGCCGTATGATTGTTCATCAAGATTTAGGTATGGAAGTAATTAATAAATTCATTGAAAGTCTTCAAGACTGTTCTACTGTTGAGTCTCAGCCAAAACTAGATGGTAGATCATTATTCGCAGTTATTGCACCAAAAATAGAGAAATAAGGAGAAATTATAAAATGCCAAAACAAAAGACACATAGTGGTTTAAAGAAGAGAATCAAAATTACTGGTTCAGGTAAAATTGTACGTGGCCATGCTTATACAGGTCACCTTAAGACTAATAAGTCTCACAAACAAAATAAAGATTTAAGTAAGACTGCATTAGTACATTCAACAGATGAGAAGAGAATTAAGCAATTAATCTCTAATTTAAAGTAATAGGAGGATAGAATCATGCCAAGAGTAAAAGGTGGATATGTTACAAGAAGAAGACGTAAGGCTGTCTTAAAATTAGCTAAGGGTTATTATGGTTCTAAGCACACCCTATATAAAACTGCTCATGAACAAGTTATGCGTTCTATGCAATATGCATATCGTGATAGAAAGCAACGTAAGAGAGAATTCAGAAAATTATGGATTCAAAGAATCAATGCTGCGTGCCAATTAAATGGTACTAAGTATTCAAAATTCATTAATGGTTTAGCTCAAGCTGATATTCAAGTAAATAGAAAGATGTTAGCTGACATGGCTGTTAATGATCCAAATGGATTTGCTAAATTAGTTGAAGCTTCAAACAAAGGTTTAGCAAAGCCTAAGAAGAAAGTTGTAGAAAACGTAGTTGTTTTACAACAAGCCCCTAAAAAGAACTAAGAGAACATAAAAAGGAGAGATTAATAAATCTCTCCACTTTTTTTAAATAATTTTTTGTTATATTTAAATTATATGATATACTTATTATGGTAAAAGAGGTAGTTTGTATGTTAGATCCTAAAACTAAATCAATTTTTAGAATTATAATTTTAATATTATTTTTATTAACATTAGCCATAGGTGGAACAATGCTAGGCTTCGTATTTTCTGGAGCTGAAATGCCATATTTTTTCCAACACTTTGGATTAGCTATTTGTTTATTCTTAATAGGTATAATTGCATTTATGCTTCCAATGCTAAACCAAACAAAATATACTGGTGATAGTAAAGATTCAATGATGCTAATTGTTGCAGTACTTTTAATATTAAGTGCAATATTATCAATTATAATATCATATATAAACTTCAACTTTAGTTGATGAATTTTTAAAAATTTGCATTTTTAAATAAATTATAATATAATGAGATTGCTAGGAAGAAGGCCGTGAAGCTCAAACCATATTAAAAGGTTATTGAGAACTGTATGTGCTGGTAGGCTTTTAATTTAAGAACCCTAATTACAGTTAAGAGAGATAACCACCGTAGAAGAATTATACTTCTCGTACCTTCCTAGAACTAAGTAAATTAAGGTGGATTAATGTCCACCTTTTTAATATATAAAATGGAGAATAATCATGAATGAATTTGAAAACTTTGGTATCAGTCAAAGATTAATTGATGCCTTAAATAAAGAAAATATATTAGAACCAACTGATATCCAAAGAAAAGCTATCCCAGAGCTTTTAAATGGATTTGATGTTATTGGTGGCTCTAAAACTGGAACTGGTAAAACATTTGCTTATTCAATTCCTATGGTTGAAAAACTTGTTGGAGATGGTTCTGTTGAAGCATTAATTTTATGCCCAACAAGAGAATTATCAATTCAAGTTCAAGGTGAAATAGAAAAACTAATTTCTAAATCTAAAATTAAATGTGTTGCTATCTATGGTGGTGAATCATATATAATACAAGATAAGAAATTAAAACAAAAGCCAAGTATTATTGTTGGTACGCCAGGAAGAATTATTGATCAGATGAATAAAGGGCATATTTCTTTTAATAATGTTAAATATTTAGTATTAGATGAAGCTGATGAAATGTTAAAAATGGGATTTAGCGAAGATCTAGAAACTATTTTAAAGGATGTTCCTTCAGATAGACAAACTGCCCTATTTTCAGCGACATTACCTCAATTTATTAAAAATTTAGCTTTAAAATATATGAAAGATCCTAAAAAAATAGAAATAGAATCTAAAACTTTAACAGTAGATTTAATTGATCAAAGATTATATTATTGCATGAAAGATTCTAAAATGGATTTATTAATAAGATTATTAGATTATTATGAATTTAATCATATGATTATATTCTGCAATACTAAATCAATGGTTGATGAATTAACTAATTTTTTAAAGAAAAATGATTATAAGGCTGAAGGTTTACATGGTGATTTAAAACAATTATCTCGTGATAAGGTTATGAATCAATTCAGAGATAATATAGTTAAGATTTTAATCGCAACTGATGTCGCTGCTAGAGGTATAGATATTTCTGATATAGATTGTGTATTAAATTATGATATACCATATGAAAATGAAATATATGTTCATAGAATTGGTAGAACCGCAAGAATTGGTCACACTGGTATGGCTATATCAATTGCGACAAATCATTCAAAGGGTAGAATTAAAGAATTAGAACAATATACTAAATCTACTATTAAAGAATGTGAAATTCCTACAATTGAAGAAATAAAAAATAATAGTAGTAAGAAATTATATTTAGATATTTGTGAGGCAGTTGAAAAGAATAAAGATAATAATACTTATGATAAATTATTAATGTCCTTAGCTAGACGTTCAACTGATCCTATGCCTTTATTAAGAGGATTACTTTCACTTATAAATAAGGACGAAAAGGTATATAATGAAATAAAGGTATATCAAAAGAAAGAAAGAACAAAATCTAAAGATACTAAATCAAAATCAAAAAAGAGTTCTAAAGAACATGGAAATAAGAATTTCCAAATAGAAGTAAATTTAGGCTCTGTTGATAAAATTAGGCCAAATCAATTAGTAATGTTATTCCATGATCAATTAAAAGTTCATAGAGAACATTTTGGTAAGATTGTAATTAATAAAACTAGGACTATAATAGATGTTAATGGAGAAGCATTAAGATTTTTTAAAGAAAATAAGAATATTAAATTTAATGGTAAAACAGTAAATATAAGAATTCTTTAGGAGTATTATGAGAATTATTGGTGGTAAATTAAGACATAGAATTATAGATATGACTAATCTTGAGACTACAAGAGAAACTCAAGATAAGGTTAGAGGTGCTATATTTAATATGATAGGACCTTATTTAGAAGGAGATTTTTGCCTTGATTTATTTGCTGGTAGTGGCGCTATGGGTATAGAAGCTTATTCTCGTGGTATTAATAATGTAGTATTTAACGATATTAATAATAAAGCATTAGATGTTTGTAAATCAAATTGTAAAAAGTTAGGTATTAATGAAGCCTTATTCTATAATAAGGATTATTTAGATTTTTTAAATAATGATAATCATATCTATGATTTAATTATTTTAGATCCACCATATAAAATGGATAATATTAATGAAATTATTACACCATGTATTTCTAAAATAAAAAATGGTGGAAGAGTTGTTTTTGAAATGGGTAAGGAAACTCATTTTGAAGATTCTTATTTAGATTTAGTGTTAATCAAGAATAAAGAATACGGTATTAAAAGAGTAGTTGTTTATGAAAAGAAGTGATGTTTGATGGCTAATTCAATGTATCAAGAAATAAAAAAATTATTTGTAAAATTTATTAAGAATGGATATTTTTCTAAATTTTCATCTGCTGATATTTTTTATAATTATTTTTCACCAAAGAAAATTCATATGGTAACATTTATTGATAATTTTTTTGGAGATTCATTTGGATTCCAATTCGTTGTAAATGATGCTGGTTTTAATTATGTTCATGATATATTTACAACATCAGACAACATTGTAAATTTAGGTGATTGTGATTCTATTTGTGCAGTTTTTATTTCTAAAAATGATATTCAAGATGAAGAAAAAGAATATGTGAGAAAAAATGGCTCAAAGGTTATGAAAGAAAACAATTTAGTTATGTATCGCTTTAGACCTGGGTATGGTAAAAGATTTGTTAATAAAAAAGAAATGCAAAATGTATTATTAAATCTAAGCTTTTTAGATTCATTAATTAGAAATGATTATGATGATTTATTAGAAGGCTTTGGAAAGGATTTAGCTGCCTTAAGCTTTATTGATGAAAAGGAATTAGTATATGAAATTAAATATCGAAGCATTCCATATTTAGAAACATTCCCAAAAAAACTAGATGAGAATTTACCTTTTGTGAATGAATTTAAAAATAGCTTATATTATGATCATGAATGTTATATATTTACATCTTATGTTCCAATGGTTATTAAAGAAACTAATGTTAGACCTTTAATTGTTTATTTTTATTGCCCCGATACTAATAAAATGTTATTTAATTACATTGTTGATGAACCAAAGGAATATAAGAATTGTATTTTTGGAATATTAGATAATATATTCACTAGTGTTGGTTTGCCTGAAAAAATATATTTTAATAATAGAACTATTCATAGTATTGTTTCTAAAACATTAGATAGCTTAAATATTGAAAATTCATTCTTAAGAGAAAAAAAGACTGTTGATGATAATATTAATCAATTCTTAGATCATATTTATTCGAGGGCAGAGGATGGTATTATTTCAGGTAAAGAAACTGTAGATTTTTTAATGAATGCTATAACATATGCATTAAATGAATTAGACGGAGAGCTTGAAGATGAATCTGATTCTGATGAAGAAGATAATAATGATGATGTTGATACAAATTTAATTGTTTAAGAAGAAGTGATTTAATGAGAAAATTAATTTTATTTGGTGGAGATTTAGCATCAGGTAAATCTTATTATTCTAATATAATAGGTAATAAATATAATATATTAGTTATTAATAAGGATAATTTAAAAGAAATATTAGGTGATGATTTTATTGCTAAAAATAGAACTGAAAATAAATTATTGTCTAAAGTATCTTTTAATTTAGAATGTTATTTATTAAAAAAGAATCATAATGTTATTTTATTAGAATCTAATTTTAAAGATTATGAAATGGATGTAATAAATGAAATAATAGAAGAATATGATTATAAAGTTTTATCATTTGTCTTTAAAGGAGATAATAAAGTTTTACATCAGAGGTTTTTAAAAAGATTAAATGAGAATAGACATTATGTTCATAAATCACAAGATTTTACAAATATTGATGATTTTGTTAATACTTTAGATGATTTAAGAAAGGTAAAATATCCTGGAATTGTTGTAAATATTGATTCAAGTGATTTTAAATATCAAGAAAATTCAGAATATTTTAAAATAATTGAAAAATTTATAAAAGATTAAAAAGCACTAAAATGTGGTTATTAAGCCATAATTTAGTGCTTTTTGTTTATATTATAAAGACAATTGTATTAAATTAAATGACATAATAAAATTTAATGAAAAAATAATGAAAAAAACATAAAAAAGTTGTTGACATTGGTTTTTAAAGTGATAAAATAATTAAGGCGCACGAAAAAATGCGTCGAATTGATCTTTGAAAACTATATATGACGATGAAATTACAAACAATATAAGCAAT
>CAMJOZ010000052.1 GCA_946407635.1 uncultured Caryophanales bacterium | reverse complement strand
CTTATTAAAAAAATAAAAAAGCTCTTATAGAGCTTCCTTATTATCTTCATCATTATTATCACTGTTTTCTTCTTCAATTATTGTTTCATTTTTAGTGTTACTTTTCTTATTAAAATCAATCATATCATATAATACTCTTAATCTTTTATGAATTGGGAATGTAACTAATACAACAATTAAAGATAAGAATAAATTAAATGGAATTATAGCTAAAACAATATAATAGAACATGAAATTATCTTTATTTAATGATGTAAAATTACCAAATGTGATTAATTTAAATGCATCACTACACATACCAACTAATGGTTGTGCTACACCTGTTTCATAATAATTCTCTTTAAAATATAAATTTGTATACCAAGGTATATTAATTAAAATATTTGATAAGATACCCATCAATACCCATCCTGCACAAACCATTACAAATGATAATAATGTTTTATGCTTTAAATTTGTATAATGGTAAATAGCACCTGCAGGTAAGCAAGCAGCCAAACCAATTAATACATCTGCAAGTTCTCCAACATAACCAGTTCCTGAACCTGCAAAAGCCCACTTTAATAAGCATCTAATAATAACTACTATGCCTGCGTCCCATGGTCCAAGCATAAATGCACATATTATTACTGGAATCATTGAGAAATTAATATCCAAAAATGATGGGAAAATTGGAATATTAAATTTTGCAAATATATATAGTACAACAGTAATTGCACTAAATATTGCATCAAAGGCAATTCTCTTAATAATCAAGCTATTATTAAGGGGCTTTCTTTTTTTTGTTTTTGTTTCTGTCATCATATATTTCCTCCAAAAAAAATATCCCCATATAGCTTCTGGGGATAATTAATTTTGAATTATCTTTACTTCTATCATCCAGACTTTACTGTCGGTATAGGAATTTCACCTATTCATGCCCTAAGGCTCGTGGACTTTACCACCGGTATGGAATTACACCAAACCCCGAAGTATATGTTATTTAATTTACATTTGATAGTATAGCACTATTTATTCTAATCGTCCACACTTTTTTAATAAATAAAAATTATTAACTGTTTCAGCACCAATCCATTTAAGCATAGCACTATCTTCTTCAGGATATTTATCATATCCCCAACCACCAATGTGATCCCATAAACCAAATGGCTTTAAAGAATCAATAATGAAGTCAAGCTCCTTTTCCTTCATCTCATTCAATTTAGGATTATCGATTATTAATGATGCTTCAAGTGGATGTAAAACATCTGGATTATTAAAATCAAGTGAAACATTTTTTAAAGCATTATCAATAAGCTTATTTTCAAGCTTAGCTTGATATTCCTCTAAGATATTTAATTTTTTTAAAGATTTTAATAAAGAATGGAATGATATTGCTTCATATTTAGTTAATTCTAAATTATCAAGTTCAAACATAACAGCATCTAATAATCTTAATGCTTTTTTATAATATGCTTTAGTAGGCTTATTAAATAATAAAGTATAGCCAATTATAGCTGCAGTTGGATGAAAACCAAATAATTTTTTATTTTCATCATTATATTCAAATATTTTTGCATGAGCAAAATTATTATTTGTTAATGTATTTGGATTCCATTTATTATCAACTGGAGTTTCTCTATTATATAAATAATTACATGCTTTATTTATAATACTAACGAATAATTCTTGTTCACAATTTGAATCAAAATCTAGCATATCTAATAATCTAAATGCTTCATAAATTTGATATACAGATGTATTAGTATTGTAATTATCGATATGTAATCCGCCCTTAAATCCACCATCATGAGCTTGATATAACATCAAACAATCAAGTAAATAATCTTTAGGCATAGTGTCATCTAAAGCATTAAACATACATAAATCAATATCACGAGATTTTTGACACATTTGATCTGCCATCAATCTTTGTTTATCTTTTGTTAATAATTTCATTTCAAAAAGCCTTCCCAAATAATCATAGATTATTTTAATAATTTCTTAAATTCATCAACCTTATCTAATTTTTCCCATGGTAAATCTAAATCATTTCTACCAAAATGACCATAGGCTGCAGTTTGTTTATAAATAGGTCTTTTTAGATTTAATGTATCAATAATACCCTTTGGTGTTAAATCAAATACTTCTTCAATCTTCTTTAAAATTAAATCATTTGATACCTTTGAAGTATTAAATGTATCAACATAAATAGATGTAGGCTTAGCAACTCCTATTGCATAAGATACTTGAATTTGACATTTTTTACAAATTCCTGAAGCAACAATATTTTTAGCAATATATCTTGCCATATATGAAGCACTTCTATCAACCTTAGATGGATCCTTACCAGAGAATGCACCACCACCATGACAAGCAGCTCCACCATATGTATCAACAATAATCTTTCTACCAGTTAAACCAGAATCTCCTTGAGGCCCACCAATAACAAATCTACCAGTTGGATTACATAAGAATTTTGTATCCTTATCAACTAAATTAGCTGGGATAACTTCATCAACTACATATTTTTTTATATCAGATCTTAGCTTTTCTAAACTAACATCAGGCGAATGCTGACTTGAAATTAAAATAGTATCTATTCTAATAATTTTGTCATCATCATATTCAACAGTTACTTGAGTTTTTCCATCTGGTCTTAGATAAGGTAATGTTCCATTTTTTCTCACTTCAGTTAATTTTTTAGCTAATTTATGAGCTAATGTAATAGCCATTGGCATATATTCAGGAGTTTCATCACAAGCATAACCAAACATTATTCCTTGGTCACCAGCACCTTGTTCATGATTTTTACTTTCATCAACACCCATTGCAATATCAGGTGATTGAGGATCTATAGCGCATAATACTGCTAAATTTTCAGCATCAAATCCAAATTTACCTCTAACATAACCAATTTCAGTTACAGTATCTCTAACAATCTTTTGAACATCAACATAATGTGATGTAGTTATTTCACCAAATACCATTACCATACCTGTTGTACAAATAGTTTCACAGGCAACTCTACCATTTGGATCATTTTTTAAAATATCATCTAATATAGCATCACTAATTTGGTCAGCAATCTTATCTGGATGACCTTCAGTAACACTTTCGCTCGTAAATAATCTTCTCATTTTATACTCTCCTTTAAAGCTTTAGAAAATTGATCTGCACATGATGTATTCTTTGTTCTACATGTATTACCCTCTAAAATACTAATAATCTTACTAGCATCTTGTCCTTCTACTAGCTTTGAAATAGCTTTTAAATTGCCATTACATCCACCAACAAAAGATACATTATGTATTTTATTTTCTTCATCTAATTCATAATAAACCTTAACTGCACATGTTCCGTGCATATTATATTCATATTTCATATTTTATTCCTCATCATATATAGCTTCAAAATCACTATCAAATTTAGAAAATCTATCATATACTAATGAATCAAAATATACATTAAAAGGCTTTTCCATATATTCCATTGCATATTTATGATTATTAGCCTTTTTATAAATACGATAGCTTCTTAATGATATATAAATATCACATATTAAAATTATTTGTGATTTTAAATCTGTAATAGCATTTCTAGCAGATTTAACAAATTCATCATCATCTGAATTATTACCAGAATCTAAAACATGTCTTAATATTTCTTCTGTTTTTCTCTTTAATTCAACTCTTTTGATTAAATCTATTGCATCAAATGCCTGACTTTTTAATGTTAAATAAGTTAATGTATTTTTAACCTTAGGCTCAAAATCAATAACATTTTCATAATCAATATGTAATTTTGCATAATTAACATATGATTCAATTTCATTTGGATCAACTGATAAAAGACTAGCAAGTTTTTTAACCATTAAGCATAATATTTCAGTTTCCTTTTTCTCATCCTCAGTATATATATCATGTGGCATAGAAACCTTTAATAATGATAAAACTGTATCAACATAATCATTTTCAACAGCTCTTCTTTTAGATGTTTCTTTGACTCTTTCTAATGCAATAGTATTTGTCATCGCAACATAAATATATAAAACCAACATAAATAAACCTAATAATATAGTTCTAATTATAATATCTCTAAACTGGGTTCCAGTGAAAAAATCGATTAAAAATTGAATAGGATCTCCCTGACCAGCTAAAGCAACAATACTATAGGTTACAGTAAAATGTAAAATAGTAATTAAAATTAATAAAATTATATTTACATATTTAAGCATTTTTTTATCTTGATAAAATGCACAAATAAGTAATGAATAATATAACAATATATAACCACATTCAGATAAATAAGAACCTCCAGGTGAACCAGATTCACCATATTTTAATTTAATATAAACTAAAATAGCTGATAAAAACATATAAAAGGCAGCTATATACATAGCTATCATCTGAGATATTTTATCATCAGGTCCTTTTTTAATCATTTTACCTAAAATCCAGTTAACAAAGAATGTAACTGGTAATAATAAAATTGTTAATAACCAGTTAGATGTATTCGGAGTTCCAATGGATACAACTGTAAAAATTAATGTATAAATTAAGTTTGTTACGAAAATAATATTTTTAATAACAATATTTTTACGGAATAATACTTTATTATCATCTGTAATATCTATACCATTTTCAAAACCAAACTTATCCTGGAAGAAGGTACTAGTCTTGAAAAAATTCTTTATTTTATTTTTAAAATTAGATGATTTCAAAGACTTCACCTCCTCAATTAAACACTATTATATATTTTAACATATATAATAATTTTTTAAAATTAAATAACATCACCTAAATTAAAAATTTTTTGTCCATTTGAAAAATCAATTCCATTAACGATATTTTTACCAGGTAATTGAACTAAATCTAAAGATATCGCACCATCTAATGTTTTTATAACAACACCTTTTTTAATCTTTAAAACTGTTCCTGGCTTGTTATTAGAATCATCTTTAACATAAGATGCCTTATATATTTTTAATTTAATATCCTTAACCTCTAAATAAGCACCAGGTTTTAAAGCTAATCCTCTAATTAAATTAATGATATCTTTTGAATTTTTATTTAAATCTATTCTTTCTTCTTCTGGGGCTATATTTTTAGAAAATGTAGCTTTAGAATCATCTTGAATAACTCCTTGATTCTTACCAGAAATAATATCATCAATTGATTCCATTAATAAATCTTTACCAATAATTGAAAGCTTTTCAAATAATGTAGTAGAATTATCATCATCTAAAATTTGATATTCTTTCATTGCATAAATTTTACCTTTATCTAATCCCTTAGACATTTCCATTATTGTTACACCTGTTTTCAAATCACCATTTATTAAAGCTCTTTGAATAGGTGCTCCACCTCTATGAAGTGGTAAAAGTGATGCATGAATATTAATTTTATATTTAAAAATATTTAAAATATTAGATTTAATATATTGTCCAAAGGCAGCTGTAATTAAGACATCTGGATTATAAGATTTAATTAAATCCTCTTCTTTATTAATATCTTCAACTTGAATTAAATTTAAATTTAATTCTTTAGCTTTAGATGCGATTGGAGTATCAATTAGCTTACCATGCTTTTTTTCTCTATTTGGTTGGCTAATAACTAATACAACATTATATTTTTTATTTAATTCTTCTAATGCTTTACAACCAAATTCTGGTGTACCCATAAATACAATATTCATTTTATTACTCCCTTTCTATATCTAAATTAACATCCTTATTAGTTTGATAACTTGGATATAATTCTTTAATACATTCTAAAACAGAATCTTCTTTAGCAATAACATTTATTACATAATAATAAATATCATTCTTCTTAAATATATAGTCCTCTACAGGACCCAATATTTTAGATTCCTTTCTGCTATTTTTTAATGCGTTCGCAATTATTATAGAATCAGCAAATGCTTTTTTCTTGTCAGCTGAGCTAATTGTCAATTTTAAATAAGTAGAAAATGGTGGCATATTTTGTATATACCTATTTTTTATTTCCTTATTATAAAATAATTCATAATCATGAATTTTAGCTGATTGAATAACATAATGTTCAGGATTATATGATTGAATAATTACTAATCCTTCCTTATCACTTCTACCGCTTCTACCTGAAGCTTGTTCAATCAAATTAAAAGCTATTTGATTAGCGTCATATGATGGGAAATTAAGTGCTAAATCAGCATTTAAAATACCTACTAATGTAACATCCTTAAAATCTAAGCCCTTTGTAATCATTTGAGTTCCAATTAAAATATCAGCCTCATGATTTTTAAATTTATTATAATAATCACTTACATCATCCATATTTTTAATTGTATCAAAATCAACTCTAATAATATTAGCCTCAGGTAATAATTTACTTACTTCCTCATAAATCTTTTCAGTACCTGTACCTACATATCTAATCTTATTAGAACCGCAATTAGGGCATTCAGTTAAATTAGTAGTTTGAAAACCACAATGATGGCATTTTAAAATATTAGTTTTTTGATGATATGTTAAAGAAACATCACAATGTGGACATTTAATAACCTCACCACAGTTTCTACACATTACAAAAGTATTAAATCCTCTTCTATTTAAAAATAGAATTGCTTGTTCATGATTATCATAAACTCGTTTTAAATTCTTTTGTAATAAATAAGAAATAGGTGTTTTATTACCATGCTTTAATTCTTCTCTTAAATCTACAACAATTGATTTAGGTAAATCCTTATTATTAGCTCTATTTTTTAATTCTAATAATTCGTATTCTTGGTTTGTCGCAAGATAATAATCAGATACCTTTGGGGTTGCAGTACCTAAAATTAATGGCACATTATGATATCTAGCTCTAAATTTCGCAACATCAATCGTATCATATCTAGGATTAGATTGTTGAATATATGATTGATCATGTGCCTCATCAATAATAATTAATCCTAAATCATCTAATTTAGAAAAAATTGCACTTCTCGCTCCAACTACTATTTTAATTTCATGGTTAATTATCTTTTTCCATTCATCATATTTTTCTTTTGGAGTTAATCTAGAATGTAATACAGCGATATTTTCTTTAAATGTATCATATAAAATTTGTGTAACCTGAGGTGTTAAAGATATTTCAGGAACTAATAAAATAGCCCTTTTACCTTTTTTAACCACTTCATTTATCCAATATAAATATAATAATGTTTTACCACTACCTGTAATACCATGTAATAAATATGTTTTATATTCATCAAAATTTATTTTATCAAATACCTTTTGTTGATCAGAATTTAAAGGTAACATTTTATTTTCATGATAAATAATTTCTTTTTTATTATCATTTATTAATATTTCTATTACTTTTTCATTTACTAATTCTTCAATTTTAGATTTTGTAAATGAAAAATCAGATAATATAGAATTATAATCAACAGGATCTTTAGCTTCTTCTAAATATTTAATTAAATTCTTAATCTTCAAGCTTCTTGTTTTATAACTAGGATTTAATAATCTAATTAATTTAGGTCTATCATCTTTAACATCAGCTATCTTTGTTTCAATACTAACTAAATTATTTTTATAAGCCCTAAAAATTATTTTTTGATTCTCTTTAGATAAATTATCAATTATTATTTCTTTTCTTTTGAATAAACTCTTTAATTCATCATTTGGATTATCAATTAATAATTTAGCAACCTTTTTATATTTAATTTTCAAGCTCTTTGGAATCATCGCATCTAAGATTGTTGCATAATATGTAAAATAATTTGATGAAATATATTTAGCTATTTCAATAAATTCTTTATTCAAAATAGGTATAACATCAACTATTTCAATTATTTCTTTTAATCTTTCAACTTCAGTTTCATTTTTAAGATTAATTACATAAGCAACTCTTAAAGTATTTCCAAAAGGTACCTTTACTCTTAAACCAATATCAATAATATCTTCTAGATATGATGGCACAATATAATCAAAAGTCTTATTAATTTGTTTATTTTGAATATCAATAACAACTTCAGCAATCATATATCATCACCACCTTAAAAAATTAAAAAAGCCATAATAATGGCCTTTTAATTAATGCCATCAATCAAGTATTAGCACCTTGCATATTGTAGGTTGCTTGGTATTCAATGGGCTTGTCCCTCCTACCATCTATATGACACTTAAATTATATATTTAAATTTATTATTTTACAATAAAAATTTAAAATAATGTAACATGTTCTCGAACTCTCATATCTATTAGTCCAAAGGCTGATAATGGTCTTGTCATAGCCTTTAATACTATAAATAATAAAATAGTTTGAGGTAATAAATAAATTAAATTCTTAGGTAAAGAAATAACAGTAACATATGTTAAGTAAGCATCAAATGTGAAATTATTAATAATACCCCACCACAATGAACCAAAAATAACATTAGTTACTAAATTAACAAATAATCTTGCGTATAAGCATTTATTAAATGTAAGCTTTGTTTTATAAAAAAATATTCCATAAACAAATCCAGCAGTCATCGCATCAAGTGTATAACCTATAAAGAATGCTTGTCCACCTTGTGGAAATATAAAATATCCTAAAACATCACTAAAGGCTCCAATTACAAGTCCCGCAACAGGTCCATATATCATTGCGATAATCGCGAAGAATAAATATGTAAAGCCTAATCCTAAAGCACCAAAGCCTGATGGTAAATTAATCATCTTCATTAATAACATCATACCAAATAACATTGCTAAGATTGTTAAATCTCTAACATTTTTAAAACATTTTAAGCTACCAGCCCAATATTTTTTATGAAATGGAGTTTTGCAAATAGGACAAAAAGTTTTGTTTAATTTCATTAAATTTTCAATACAAAGTAAACATAAATTATGATTACATGGAAGTAAATATGGTTTTGTTAATGAAGAAAAAAAATATGAACATCCACTACATCGAAGTTCTTCATCTTCTTGATTTTCTTCAGTGAAAGAATGACTAGAATTCATTATTAATTTATTTTTATATATATTTTAAATTGAATTTTATTTATTCTTAATTCAATTCAATTTTTTAATATTTTTTATTTTGAAAAAATAAAATCATAAAAATTTTTATTTGTATGAGAGAATAAATAATATATGTTCTTATTTTTTTATTCTATTTTTAATATTTTAAATTTTTTCAAAATTATATCTATATTTCTTTTGATTATACATGGAATAGACTCCATTTATATTTCAATAAAGATGTTATTTATTTAATTAATATTAATTTCATTGATTTAGCTTCTTTAATAGAATAAATAATGGTTTTTGGCTTATGTCAATTGCTTCTTTATTATTATTTTAATGTTCTTCCAAAAATAATTTGTTTTTTTTGTAAATTTTGTTTGGAAAAAAATGTAAGAAAAAATATTTTTTAAATTTATGATTTTATTGTAATATTTTTGTTTTTCCCTTCAGCATTAAATGAAAACATTTTCAAAAGATGTAGAAATGTATTGATAATATTCTAAAAAATATCCCAATATTGTAATTACATCATATTGAATCAATATATTTAATTATAAAATAACTAATTTATGATAAGATGTTTTTTCCATTTATTTTTCCAAACTTTGAATTTAATTTAAAAATTAAATTATTAAAATTTTGAATTGTTTGTTTCATTCATTTTCAATTTTTTAATCAAATATAACATATAATCATATTTATAATTATCCACATTTTTTCTCACATAATTATATTGATA